>CANHVD010000593.1 GCA_947463775.1 Planctomycetaceae bacterium
AGTCGGATGAGATGTTGTTTTCGCTTGCCAGTCAGGGTTTGACAGCTGTAAGTTTGCCCAACGAACGCGGCAAAATGGACGTACCCACCTGTCGCGGACTCATTGCGCGCCTGCTGAGGCAGGTTCCATATCCTGTTGACCTGAGAGATTTTTCGCGTGACCGGCGACGAACAGACCAACGACGAACTGAAGAAATCAGAAGATTCCTCCAGCACGGGTAGTGCTCCCCACACCGCGAATTCTTCGGGCTCGCCGGTCCCGGTTGCGAAATCCGTCTTCTCTGACGTTTTTGACGATCCGGAAAAGCGTGATCTCGAAGACGAGCTGCCGGACGATGAGCCGCTGACTCCCGAGCTGGTCGAAGAGGAAGCGATCCGCGGGGACTTCATGCTTCGTTGGGCGGCTGTCTTTCTGGCCGTGCTCATGGCGTTCGGGCAGATTAATGATACGAAGCCGTTGGTCCTGATTCGATCGGGAGATGCCATGAGAGCCAATGGCTTTCTGCCATCGACAGTGGATCAGTTTTCAATGACGATGGAGGGACAGTCTGTCGCGAATGTCAGTTGGATGTTTGACCACCTCGTCAGTCTGTCGTGGTTAGTTGGTGGTGATAAGGGGCTGACGATTCTGAAAGCACTGCTTGCGGGAGTTTCAGCGTTCCTGCTGGTGCGGATTTCGGTACCGGGCGTGTCCAGTTGGTGGACGTCGATCTGCGCTGTCTTTGCAATTGTCGCTTGTTCGACAGACTTCATGCCGGCTCCTGAACTCATCACCGTGCTTGGCATGACGCTGACGATGCGACTTCTGGTCAAGCATCGTCTTGGCAAATCAGAAGGGCTCAATTGGAAGCTGCCTGTGTTGATTGCGGTGTGGTGTAACTTTGATTCCCATGCCTGGGTCGGTGCCGGCGTTATTTTCGCATATGCCGTCGGGTCAGCGATTTCCGGACGGATGGCCGCCCGAAAGCAATCTCTGGCTGCCGTTGCGGAACAGAAGACACTGATGCTGCCCGCAGTTGTTGCAGTGCTGGCTTTGTTGGTGAATCCATTTCACATCAACTCGTTGCTGGCTCCGTTGACAACGTATTCGACCGAGTATCCGGCCATGGCTGCTCAGCGGAAGCTGACCACAGACGCGGCCCGCATTCGTTTTGACGGACGCGTTGACTTCTTCTCGATCCTGAATCCTGATGCAATTAAGTTGTTTGACCATTCCCATGTCGCTGGGATTGCTCTTTTGTGCGTTGCTGGGGTGGTGCTTTTGCTTTCCAGAAGCGTGAGAGATCTCGGCTTCCTGATGGTCTTTGTGTTCGTTTCGTTTCTGGTGGTTATGGCCGCCCATGAACTGCCTGCGGCTTCAATCGCGGTTGCTGCCATCGCGGGCGTGGTTGCTCAGGACTGGTATCGTCGATCCTTCAGCATGAAGTATTCGACGGACAGCAAAGAACTGATGTTTTCCCGAGGCGGCCGTGCGGCCACGGTTCTGGGACTTGCAATGATCGGTTTCTGTGTTGTCGCTGCGAGACTTCCGGGTGCTGTACCGCTGGGGTTTGGCTTCGATAAAGAAACGCGGGTGACCATCGATACGTTTAAGGAGCAGATTGAGGAACTCGACCCAGAGGCTCGGATCCTGCACACTCTGATTGAGCAGGGCGATATGTTGATCTGGAGTGGTCGCAAGAGCTTTGTCGACAGTCGAGTGACTCCGTTTGGTCGCAGAGATGATATGGACTCCGTGTTCGGAAAGCATGGTGCGGTTCTGGACTCCATGTTGCTGCAGCGTGCCAACTCCGAACCTCCCACTTCGGACGATCCGAAAGAGAAGGAGAGTCTGGCTCGTCAGCATCAGGAGCGGCTGGCTCTGGCTCAGCAGGCTCTGCGAGATTACGACATTACGCACATTATTACTCGCCTCGCTCCTCCGGGCCCACCCGACTTTGCCTCTGTTAAGAATCTGACTGAGGCTGGTGGCTGGTTGCGAACCAGCATCGGCCCGTCCGCTGCGATTCTGGAGCGTATTACACCAACGATGACACAGGCGCAGGCCGAGAAGATTGTGTTCAATATGCCTCGCCTTGCGTTCAAGGATAGTGATCTTCCGATGGCCACATTGCGTCAGGCCGCGACGGCACCGGGTTTTTATGAAAAGCATGTTTATCGAACTCGGAAGGCTTCAAGCCCCAACCGGCGTCTGGGCATGCACTATCTGAAGATCGCCACGGCAGAGACTCAGGCTCCTTTTGTTTTCGCTGCGTTGAATCTTGCGGTGCGACATCTGAACCTCTCACTCAATGAAACACCGGATGATTTGGAAGTCTATAACTCACTGGGGCAATGCTATGCGACGTTCAATGTCGGTGAGCAAATGTTCCAGGGAGAAAATGCAAGCCAGCGAATCACTCAGGTGCGATATCTACAGGCCGTGATGGCATTTCGTCAGGCAACGGTGATTGAGCCATCTGATAAATTTGCGTGGCAAAACCTGCATGAACTGCATTTGCAGCGGAACCGGCTTGATCTTGCCGTCGAGTGTCTTGAGACGTGGTTGAAGCTGGAAGACGAATCGCCGCTGGGAAGTGGTGATGAATACGAGGATCGCATCACCAGTATGTATCAGCGAAAAACAGAACTGAAGGAGCAGATCACTCAGGCTGAAGAGCAGGTGAAGACATCCGTTGAACAGCAGATCGAGGCGATCAAAAAGCAGCAGGAGGCAGATAAGTCGGCGAAAGAAAACAGTGGGGAAGCGAAGACAGCCGAAGAAGCGGCTGCCGAAGAAGCGATGGAGGTTGTGATCACGGCCATGGGCTACAACAGTGCTGGTCAGCCTCGAAAAGCTCTTGAAATTATGAAGGCGCAAGCGGAGACGATTCGAGCGAATCCTCTGGGAGGGGTTCTGCTGGGACAACTGCTTCTTGAAGCCGGTGAACTTGAAGAAGCCCATCGGATGTTAAGCCTGATGAGTCAGGATGCCATGAAACAACCTGAAGCTATGGGCGGGATTGAATGGCAGCTCTACACCGGAATCTCACAACTCGGTATCGGAGACTATCCGTCAGCGGACGAAACCTGGACGTCGCAACTCAGTTTTCTGAATCGGCAGATTTCTTCAGGCCAGGCCTATGGCACAATTCTTTATTCGCTGCCAATGATTGCTGACGCGAATATGGCGGTCAACGGGGCTGTACCTGTCTGGCCGTTTCGCAACTCCATGATGTCCGGCGATGCAATCCAAAACACGAATGAAGGTCGGGCTGAAATTAGCCTGCTCCTTGGATTGATCCAGCTGGAGGAAGGGAATCTGGCCAACGCCAGAAAATCACTTTCCCGGATCATCACGGACTATGGAAGCACGCGGTCCTCGGCCATAGCAAGATTCTACTACAGCATGCTGGATGATAAGGCGTTGAGTCTGTTCGAGCAGAATTTTTCGAAAGTCTGGGAGGAATTCGAATACCCAGGGGAGGTTCTGCCGTCAGCCGAGAACGAAGCCTCTTCCACAAAACCTCCGTTGAGCGATCTGCTCCCCGGTGCTGGTGGTAGCAGCGCGCCAAATGAGCCCGCAAATACTCCGAGGCAGTAATGTTGTCGCTTCCGGTATGGAGCCTCCACGTCATTGATGTATTGTTCTTTGTGTTTCACACGGGATTGATCCTTTTCAATCTGGCGGGCTGGGTTTGGCCTCAAACTCGCAGGCTCCATTTTCTTTGCATTGCCGCCACATTGTTTTCGTGGGTTGTGATGGGAGCCTTCTACGGTTTCGGCTATTGCCTTTGTACTGACTGGCAATTTCAGATTCGTCGCCGTTTGGGTCTGCCAGTCTTTGGTCACACGTATTTGCAGTTGATGGCACAGGTGTTTCTGGGAATCAATCTCAGTCAGTCGGCTTCAGATCTGCTGGCCGGTGGCGGTTTATTGTTCATTCTGTTTGCGATGTTCACGGTGTGGATCAGACAACGATGGCAAGGAAAACACCCAGTCGCATAAAGAGCACCGGTTAGCGACTCACGATAAACACCATTCCTCAGGTCAACACCGCAAATGAATAATCCTACAGCCCCTCTATCGCCTCAGCTTGACGAAGCCTCCGGCAATCGCAGCACGATGATGGCATGGCTTCAGTTGGTGAGGCTGCCCACGGTCTTCACGGCCTTATCCAACATCCTCTGCGGGTTCCTGATCACACATCGAGTACCGCAAATCAAGGTGGCTGAACTAACGGCTCAGAAGGAACTTTGGTTACTGCTGCTGTCCACGTCCGGGCTTTATCTTGGTGGCATGGTGCTCAATGATGTCTTCGATGCAAAGCTGGATGCTCAGGA
>CANHVD010000594.1 GCA_947463775.1 Planctomycetaceae bacterium
CCTGAACGGCGATCCGTCCGGCGGGTTCCCCTTGCCACTCGGTGATTGACGAGCGAATCGTAATCACGCCTTTATCACCACAGGCGTGAATGGCGTTCTCAAGGATATTGCGAAAGACCTGTTCCATGCGATGTACATCCACTTCGCAGGAAATAGTTTGATTGCTCTCGGCTTCAATCAGTTGGATCATTCTGTCGCGACGTACAGTCGCAAGATTCTCCCATTCCTTCTTCCAGATCGTCGACAGCTCACACGGACGATATTCCAGATGAATAGGAGCCGCGTAACTGCGAACTTCTTCATATAGTCGGTGCAGATCCTGCAACGCCGTTGTCGCCCGGCGTGCGAGATCCAATTGTTCAGGGCTGTTCTGCAGATCCAGTGACAACATGTCCAGGCATGCCTGAGCACGCTGCAGAGCATTGCGGCTCTCATGAGCCAGCCCGGTCACCATCTGCCCGATCGCGGCCAGACGTTCGGACTGCATCAGTTGCTTCTGAACTCGTTCCAGTTCGCTCAAATCGCGAATAATACCAGTAAAGAAACGCACGCCGAGCACGGTGAATTCGCTCACGGCCAGATGCGCGGGAAACTCACGACCGTTCTTTTTCCGCCCCACAATCTGGCGTCCGATGCCAATGATCGATGGTATTCGCGTCTCGAGGTAACGCGACATGT
Source organism: Planctomycetaceae bacterium (assembly GCA_947463775.1). Taxonomy (GTDB): domain Bacteria; phylum Planctomycetota; class Planctomycetia; order Planctomycetales; family Planctomycetaceae; genus SXXK01. Next base: position 679 of record CANHVD010000594.1, read on the forward strand.
AGGAATTGTGTTCGCTTTTGTAGGGTTCGGGCATCAGCATCGAGACGTTTCGCCCGACAAGCTCTGCCTCCTGATAGCCAAACATTCGAACCACGGACGGATTCACGGAGCAGATGATTCCCGTGGAGTTGATCGTGACAATCGAATCTACGGCTGTTTCCAGAACAGCGCGACTGCGTGCAACTTCGTCCGGACCGGCACTGATGATCTGCACTCCGGAACACAGAGTGACCAGGAACATGCCCTCGTCGGTCCCTTTGTGCAAAGGCATGGCATGAAACAGCATTCGCATTGGCGGGCCATCGGACGTCAGTAAAACATCCGTTTCACCCTGAATATTGAATCGGCCGTTAATCATTTCCAGCCAGAGCTGCCGCAGGTCGGTGCTGGATCCGATGAGCGTAATGGCTTCAAGTAACGAACTTCCTTCTGAGAAATCAGCACTCAGTCCGACATGGACCGCCAGCGATTTGATACGGGACTCCCGATCGCAGACAAAGGCGAGCACATGAGGATTCTCGGAATGCATATGTCGATTCCAGCAAGTCGTTACGGAGAAACAGGATGAAGGCCGCAGGTAGGGAGAAACCATTCCCGGCCCCGAACCGCAACAAGAAAACAATGCCCCGCTGCCGGGCTAAGATAGATTATCGAACGAGAGCGTTCTGGGCAAAAAAATGATTGGGCAAAAAGATGACATTGTTTTTTGCCCAATCATTCTTTTGCCTTAAAACTGGTTACTTCTGGAACGCGGCACGGACGGTGCGATCGCCGGCATTTCTGGACTTAGCTTTGCAGCGGGCCATTGAAAAAGAAAGCCCGGTCGGAATCATCCGCCGGGCCATCATTTTTAATCGTCTGTTCTTGAAGAACAAATCGACTGATTAAAGTCGAACATTGCCTTCCGGCATCGGGACAGAGATCCATCGCACTGGAGCATTCGTCTGCGACTTATCGTCTGACGACTTGCCTGCGAAAGAAATCTTCGCTTTGGAACCGGTGGCTGGAAGTGATCGAGACGCCAATCGCTTTGGAGCGACAACTTCATTGAAAGTGCTGGAGAACGTCTGCAAAGAACTTTCAGGCTCCTCAACCTTAGTTGAACCGTTCGCCTTTTTGTCGAGATCCAGAAACGAATCTGTGTTACCTGTGCCCGGTGCTGGATCGATCATTGGGGCCGCTGGATCTGCAGAATCCACTGGCGGAATATCAACAGCCGGATCATCCATTGGAGGCTTATTCTTGATCTGCTCTCCAGCGGGATCCAATTCGAAGGAAGGATCATCGGCCGCTGTACCGCCCATGGGGCGAGAGCGGAAATCATCAACAGGATCAGGATCAACCGGACGTTTTCGAGCCTGCGAATCGGCGGGATCAAGCGTCCGATCAGGATCGTCCTGGCGACGACGTGGTGCTCGGTCGAATTCGTCGTAGGTGTTGTTTTCCTTGGTGCCCTTTTCGAAGTTCGTATCGGTTTCAGGCTTCAGACTTCCGGAAGGATTGGTTCCGGCGCATGAGCCTGAACTGCAACCGCCAGCACCACAGGGATCACAGCAGGCCGGAGCACAGCAGTCCGTGGGGGCATAACCGGCTGAGTAATAGCCCATCTGTGGAACATAAGGAGCGTACCCGGCGCTGTAATAGCCACCGTAACCAGCTCCCCACCATCCGCCAAAAGGCCAAAGACAGCAGGCGCTGGCCGAGCCGGATGAGGCCACAAAAAGACCGACCGTCAATACTGTCTCAATCAATCGCTTCATTTGGGATACGCCTCGCAGCGGAACACTGCCACAAAAAACGACTACTATCAGAACGCGGCCAGGATTGAGGCAACCCTCGATCGAGGTCTTCCGCGATCTCCCGGCCTTCATGTAAACCGTGCCGGAAAAAACTTCCCTGATCGACATCCTGATCAAGGTCACCGAATTCACTACCGCCTGAACATGAGTTACATGTTCCGCAGGCCACCCGTTTTACAGTGGCGGAGGGACGTTTGTCAAACAGCACTTTCAGAAACCCTGAAGGCTCCGCTGCTCAGCAACTAAATCCCTCCACGTCCCCGGAAAACAGGGCGAAATTACGCTTCGTCGAGCAATTCGACCGCGGCGAATTTCTCACCTTCAAGCATGGACAAACTCGCTCCGCCGCCCGTACTGACGTGTGAAACTTTGTCCGCAAAACCCAATTGCTGAATTGCCGCAGCACTGTCACCACCACCAATGATGCTGGTCGAAGAGCTGTTCGCAATCGCTTCAGCGACGGCTCGAGTCCCCGCGTCAAACGGCGACATCTCGAAAACCCCCATCGGTCCGTTCCAAACCACAGTACCGGCTTTCGCAACTTCGGCCGCGTAAAGCTTTGCGGTTTCAGGCCCAATATCGAACCCTTCGAATGCGTCCGGAATCTCTCCAGCTTTGACCACTACTTTGTTGCAGTTACCGTTGAACGCATCGCCGCAATGAGTATCCACAGGCAAAACCAGCTTTGCACCGCCAGCGGCCATCAGTTCTTTGGCGAGCTCAACTCGGTCCAGTTCAACACGGCTCCTGCCTACTTTTCCACCCTTGGCAACCGCAAACGTGTAAGCCATGGCTCCACCGATCAGAACTTTGTCGCAGACCGTGAGCAGATTCTTGATGACGTTGATCTTGTCAGAAACTTTGGCACCGCCAAGGATGGCAATGAATGGTCGTTTAGGATTCGCGATGGCATCGGAGAGGTACTTGACTTCCTTCTGCACGAGAAAACCAACGACGCGTGGTTTGCCGACCATGGCCTGCGGAACGGCAACCATCGAAGCGTCGGTGCGGTGACATGTGCCAAATGCATCGTTGCAGTAGATATCAGCAAACCCAGCCAGCTTTCCGGCGAAGACAGCATCACCCTTCTTCTCGCCCTTGTTGAATCGCAGGTTCTCCAGCAACACAACATCGCCGTTCTTCAAGGCTCCGACTTTCGCGACGGCATCAGCATCAACTGTGTCGGTTGCGAAGGCGACAGGCTTGCCCAGAAGTGACGCCAGCGCAGCGGCCGCTGGTTTCAAGCTGTACTTCGCCAGATCTTCTCCATCCTTCGGCTGGCCCAGATGGCTGCACAGCACCAGTTTCCCACCGCGGTCAATGACAGACTTAATGGAAGGCACGGCCATGCGAACACGACGATCGTCCGTCACATTGCACTGATCGTCCAGTGGCACATTGAAGTCCACTCGCATCAGAACGGTCTTACCAGCAACATCCACGTCAGCAATTGATTTCTTCGCCATGATCAGATTCTTACAACAGCTTTGCATACAGAAATGAAGAGACACCTACCTGCGGGATCGTAACGACCGGAAGCCGGGTCGCACAGTTAAGGCGCCGGAATTCCCTGAATGGATCAGTAGACGGAGCAAACCTCATTCAGCCACAATGCAGGCTCCACGACGACGCTGGTGCGGTGACGAGAGCGTTACGCAGCAGCTTGTTTAATCACCTGCAAATCCTGCCCTTTGTATTCTCCTGACAAAGATTCCTGTATGAAGACACACGTCGGCACCACGATTGTTCGAAATGGACAGCTCATTGACGGGAATGGCGGAAAGCCGGTCGCGAATGCGGTCGTCATTCTAAAGGATGGAA
>CANHVD010000595.1 GCA_947463775.1 Planctomycetaceae bacterium
CCCCTTACTCAATCTTCCACCCAGAATTATGCCGGGGCCGCCCAAGTCAACGCAACTCAGAATCCGGATAATTCGTCGGATCTGGATAAAGCCACTCAATTCCCCAAACTGACCAAATCGACACCCGAAATCCAACGAAAGCCCGGAAATTGTGACCACCACTCGAGTTACCACATGGAACGTCAATGGATTGCGCGCGGCTATTCGAAAAGGATTCCAAAGACACTTGGACGAGATCAATCCTGACGTATTACTGTTGCAGGAGGTCAGAGCTCGACCAGAGCAGTTGCCCAAGGAGTTTCAGAGTCCCGATGGATGGCATGTCATCTGGAATCCTGCCGAAAAACCGGGATACTCCGGAACAGCCATTTGGTCTCGCCACCCAATTCAAACGCATCAACTTGGACTATCGCCATCCACCCCTGACTCTGAGGGACGGCTAATCGAAGCCGAAATCAACGGTCTCCGCATCGCATCTGTTTATCTCCCGTCTGGCTCTTCCAGCCCGGAACGGCAAGCAGTCAAGAATGATTGGTTAGACCAATTCATAATTTGGTCATCAAAAAGAACTGAACAAAAACCCACTTTTTTTGGCGGCGACATCAATATTGCACACACCGAGAAAGACATCTTCTACGCGAAAGCTAATGAGCAAACATCTGGCTTCCTCCCGCATGAGAGAGACTGGTTCGGCGGTTTGCTGAAATCCGGTTGGCACGATCTCGTTCGAGAACACCACGGCGACGTTCAGGGCCCGTACTCCTGGTGGTCAAATCGAGGCAAAGCCCGTGAACTGGACCGAGGCTGGCGAATTGACTATCTGCTTTGCAACAAGTCTGCCCGAAGTTTGTTTGAGTCCGCCATGATTCATCGCGAGGCTGGTCTTGAAGTGAGTGACCATGCACCCGTTTCGATCGATATTCGAATTCCCTGAGAAACCCGACAATTGATTTCTTATCGAGAGCGATCAAAGGGAGAAATACTCAACCTAACTCGAAGACAGCAGGATGTCTCCAAATTGTTCCGGACACACCCGAACAAACACTTCGTTTGAACACGGTGACGGCCTTAATTTGCTGGTCCCAGGATCGTACGAAAGCCCTGAATCTCCTAAGATTCATTTCCAGGCGATGGGCTAAACGGCCCGTCCGGCAATTCCATTTTGATTCCCAGAAGCCACGTTTCGACTCATGTTTCAACCTGTTTCAGACAGCAATTTTGTTACTGGCGAACATTCAGTTTTGAAGTTTTGGGAGATCCAACAGATCTTTCGCCAACTTCGGCAGAAGAACGCCGGCCGCAAGCGATGGAGTTTTCTTGACGGGCCGATCACAGCGAACAACCCGATGGGAGTTCATCATGCCTGGGGCCGCACGTACAAAGATACCTATCAGCGCTTTTTCGCGATGACCGGACATGATCTGCGATATCAGAACGGGTTTGACTGTCAGGGTCTGTGGGTTGAAGTGGAAGTGGAAAAACAGCTTGGCTTGGGGACCAAGACCGCAGTTCACGAATTCGGCATCGACAACTTCGTCAATGAATGCAAGCGACGAGTTCTCCGGTTCGCGGCTCGCCAGACCGAACAGTCGCAACGACTTGGCTACTGGATGGACTGGGACAATCCGACCCAGCTCCGACAATTGGCTGCACATTTAGGCACTGACGCAGAATTCACAATTACAACTCCGAGCGGGAGGACGGAAACGGCAAAGGCTCATCAACTGGTTGAGAAGCTAGGCAACCAGGAATGGGGCGGAAGCTATTTCACATTCAGCACTGAGAACAACGAAACAATCTGGACCTTTCTGAAGAAGTGCTTCGAACGTGGCAAGATCTATCAGGGTCACGACGTCATGCCCTGGTCCGGCCGCGGCGGCAGTGCATATTCGCAGATGGAAATTGCTGAAGGACGCAAGCTGACGACGCATAAGAGCGTGTTCGTGCGGTTTCCATTGCAAGATCGTGAAAACGAATACCTACTCGTCTGGACCACAACCCCATGGACACTCACCAGCAATGTCGCCTGCGCTGTGAATCCGGATTTGGACTACATCAAGCTTCAAACCAAACGTGACAACGCGATCTATTACTTCGCCAAGGACAACCTGAACTTTCAGCGACTGTCGACTGAATTCAAAGACGGGTTCGGTCGACCAGAATGGAAGTGGCCGGAAAGCGTTCCAAAGCTGAAAACGCTGGCTCAGATCTTTAAGGAACAAGGCGGCTTCGAAGAACTCAGCACGCTCAAGGGCACCGAGATGGTCGGCTGGAGATATGACGGGCCGTTTGATGAACTACCGGCCCAGCAAATGGATGGTGGGTGCCCTGTTGATGAAAGCAACCTTGGCAAATGCGGAAAGTCATGGCACAAAGTCATCGACGGCGGCCGCGATTCGCGCGGCAGCGCGAACGTTGTTGCGGGTGAAGGCACCGGCATTGTTCACATGGCTCCCGGCTGTGGTGACATTGACCATAAAATCGGCGTGTCTGTCGGCATGCCAGTCATTGCGCCGTTGAAAGATGATGGCACGTACTCCGCTGAGTTCGGTGAGTTCGCGGGGCTTGAAGCGATCTCCCCAAAGACGGCTGAGTTGGTCTTCGAGAAGCTCAAGGCCAAGGGAATGCTGGTTGCCGTTGAAACATATCCGCATATCTATCCGCATTGCTGGCGAACGGGTGATGAACTGGTCTTCCGATTGGTTGACGAATGGTTCATCAACATGGACTGGCGTGAAGAGATCAAAGATGTGACGCGCCAGATCAAATGGTTGCCGGACAGCATCGACGGACAGGAACGCGAGATCGACTGGTTGACCAACATGGGCGACTGGATGATTTCCAAGAAGCGTTTCTGGGGACTTGCCCTGCCGATCTGGGTGAATGAGCTCGATCCGTCAGACTTCGAAGTGATCGGTTCGCTTGCAGAGCTCAAAGAACGCTGCGTCGAAGGCTGGGGAGATTTCGAAGGCAACACGCCGCATCGTCCGTGGATCGATGGAGTCATCATCGAAAGCCAAACGCCCGGCAAAGAAGGCCAGCGAATGCGCCGCGTTCCGGACGTGGGCAACCCATGGCTCGATGCAGGCATCGTGCCGTTCAGCACGATGGGCTACAACACGAACCGCGAAGAATGGCAGAAGTGGTATCCGGCCGATCTGGTCACCGAATGCTTCCCGGGCCAGTTCCGCAACTGGTTCTATTCGATGTTGTCACTGTCGACGATGATGCGCTATGACGAAGCCGACAACGCTGAAGACAAAAAGCCGTTCCGCACTCTGCTTGGGCACCGACTTGTTCAGAACGAACAAGGCAAGCCAATGCACAAATCCGACGGCACGGCGATTTGGTTTGAAGAAGCCGCCGAACAACTCGGCGTCGACACCATGCGATGGATGTATCTGGCTCAGAACCCGGCTCAGGACCTGCGATTTGGAACTCGTCACGGCGACAAACCCGTGACACTTCAAACACCGGAAGGGCCAATCGAAAAGACGTTGGAAGGAGTTGCAACTTGTACGGTGACGAGCGGGCCGGCTGATGAGACTCGTCGACAGATTCTGATTCCTCTGTGGAACTGTTACAAGTTCTTCGTCGACTACGCGATTGCTGATGGCTTTGTGCCGAGCGATGAACTGCGTCGGCGAGCCGCTGGGCGTCAGCCCTCGGTGTCAACGAGCGCCGCGAATATATCGACCAGCACGAACTCGGAGGGCTCACGCCCTGCTGCTCGCCTTGAAAACTACCAGGAGATCGATCGTTGGATTCTGTCCAACCTGCAATCGCTAATCGACGTCGCTCATCGTGAGATGTCGAACTACAACGCTCCTGCGTTCTGTGCGGCCGCGGCAAGTTTCATTGACGATCTCAGTAACTGGTACATTCGCCGCAACCGCCGTCGCTTCTGGCGTTCGAAAGATGCGAGCGACACCGACAAGAACGCGGCGTACAAAACGTTGTATGAAGTGCTTGTCACGCTTTGTCGATTGCTGGCACCCGGCATACCGTTTCTGACAGAGCGGATGTATCAGAACCTGGTGCTGGGCCAGGATCTCCTTGGTAGCGGAATTCGTGAGAATTCCGATGCAGCTCCGAATTCTGACGAATCCGGCGACACCTCTCCCCTGCCTTCGTCTGTGCATCTCTGTGACTACCCAACCGCCGACACATCGCTGCTCGATGCGGATCTCAACCTGCGCATGGCGTCAGCTCAGAAGGTTGTGCGACTCGGGCATAAGTTGCGGGAAGAATCGAACCTGCGAGTTCGTCAACCGCTGGCTGAACTACGATTTGCATC
>CANHVD010000596.1 GCA_947463775.1 Planctomycetaceae bacterium
CGACCTGGACCAACATCGTCGTGAATACGGCCTTCGGGCTCGATGCCTCCGGACGACTGATCTCTCAGGTTCACACTCGCCCCAACGGCACCGGTACAACGACGATTTCGTCGTATCAGTACAAGTACCTTGCCGACAGCAAGCTGATGAATGAAGTCTCAGCGGTCCCTTCGCTGAACTTCAACAATATCATCAACAACTTTGGCTACGACGCGACAGGGCAATTGACAACTGCCGATCGAGGGCAGGGGGCTGATGAATCGTTTGCCTATGACAGCACAGGCAATCGCATCGTGGGCAATACGATCGTCGGTAAAGGCAATCGAATTCAAAACGATGGCACCTTTGCCTACACGTATGACGCTGAAGGCAACATCACGCGTCGTCAGCGAGTCATGACGGCTCAGGGAGCCGACACGCTTCAGGAATACACTAACTACACCTGGGATCATCGTAACCATCTGACAAGGGTCGAATTCTACAGTGCGGCCGGCGTGCTGCTGAAACGAGTAGAACATACTTACGACTGTGACGACAATCGCATCTCCAAAAAGGTGACGACGTTTGGCACAACAACCACGATCACCACGGAGAACTACGTTTACGACGGAGCTCAGCTTGTTGCCACGTTGAATGCATCGGGAACAATCCAGCACCAATACTTCGACGGGACTTCACTGGACCAGATCTTTGCGGACCAGAGTTCTGTGAGCGGCATTCTCTGGCCATTGGAAGATCGGACAGGGACAGCTCGCGACATTATCAACACGGCGGGAACCGTGCTGGATCATCGAGTCCTTGACAGTTTCGGGACCATAGGTTCTCAATCTGGTTCGACGGTGAAGTATGAGCAGTTCTTCAGCGGGCTCCTATGGGATGCCGACAGCCAGTTGTATTACGCTCGAGCACGCTGGTACGAACCCGTGTCCGGCAAGTTCATGTCCGAGGATCCGCTGGGCTTTGACGCGGGTGATAACAACATCAGCCGGTACTCGGCCAATGATCCGATTAACTATGTTGACCGGAATGGTCTGTTTTCGATCGGGCACGCATGGAACAAGTTGACCGATGCCGTTGGCGACGCCGTTGAAGATGTCGGAGATTTCTTCAGCGACCAGTGGGACAACGGAAACATCCAGAAAGGCCTGTTGGCTGCAGGAACGTTAGCCTCCGGAGGCATGCTGGGATTTGGACTGGCATCTGGCTCGTTGATGGGAACACAAATTCTGGCCGGAGGCCTGGGCTTTGCGTCAGGCCTCAGCAGTTCATATGAAGTCTTCTCGGGCAATCGGATTGGCGACGGATCATTCACGCGATATCTGGGAGCAGCCGCAGCCGTCACCGGTGGCTTCTTTGCCGCCGGCGTCCGTTCATTTGGCACCGTAGGCCGCACGCTTAGCGGAGCCAGCGGACTGATCTCCGGCTATGAGATTGCCAGTGGCGACGCGATTGGAGACGGTACGCTATCAAGCTTATTCCATGTGTCGAATCTGGGCGTCAATCAGGGCGGCACAATGTTCAGCCCGACGTCAACCAACGCCCAACGTTTCGGCGTCGGCCTCAACCTCGCCGTCGGCACCGCCAGCGTCTTAAGCTCCGGCGACCGCAGCCTGCAACAATCACTGAGAGCACTCAGTATTGCGAGTGGGGTTTGGAATACCAGCAGTTCGCTTATTGCGGCCAAACAATCCATGACTGCGACCATTCGAACCGTCAACGCCGCTAAGCAACCAAGACGAGCGGCGATGGCGATCAAGCGCACGCCGAATGAAGAAGAACCCCAGCGCCCTAGTCGCCGGCACAGTGGGGATATTTCGCTGGCATCGCATAAATCGGAAGACGATCCCCTTGGCTTGCGAAACGGAGGCTGGAGGGCGGCCAACTCAGGAAAACCGTCTGATCCAACTTTGGAAGCTCTTTTCAACGGAGAGCCATCAGGGTTTGTGGAGGGCTTGTTTCAGACAGATCAGAGCGTCCTCGACGAGGATGCATTTTCCCCGACCTATTATTCCCAGGGCACCGGATACGCATCTGACACCGATTACTCCTTAGGCGAGATCTTTGGGAGTTCGCGAGACTTCTATTCCGACACACAAGCCGCACTGCGACCCTATAGCGATTACATTCAAGGACGATGGAACTTAAAACTCAACGAGTTGCAAACCACACGAGGTGATGCAAAAGTAAAAGTGCTGGCCGCCGAAAGAAGATTATCATCGGAGACGTACTCTGATCAAAACCATACAGCGTGGAAGAGTGCTTACGCGGAATTCCAACTTGCGCGACAGGCCCTTGAGGCACACAGCGGCGAATCCAAGCCAATCTTCAGGTTCTCTCCGCCACCCGATCGTCCCATGACTGACTTTGAGGCTGGCCGTACTTGGCTGGACAACTGGGTCATTGACCCGGTCGCTGGCTGGGGTACCGGTCACGCAAACGTCGTCACGTTCGGAGCCACAAACTGGCTGCAAGGCGCAATCTACGGCCAGGACATTCTGGCCTACAACCAAAGCGGCTGGAGTTACGCCATCGGCACCGCCACAGGCATTACGAGCAGCGTTCTCATGGGATACGGTGCGGGCGCTGGCGCGAGCAGCGGTACGTTTGCAATGCACAACGCGGTACGTACAGGGCTACAGGCGTGGACCATTACCGGCGATGTCGTTGGTATGGCACAGAGTTCCAACAATGTGATTGGTGGCCAAGCAGACTGGAGCGATGGACTCGGATTCCTGCCAACCGTCGGCTGGGCGGCCGGAGCCTCGCGAATTGCAACAGCCCGATACGCAGGCCCACGTGGCTGGTCGCCGCTAGTGCATACTTATAGCGACCGACGTGCTACCGCAGCAGTATATGAAGCGATGACAGCAAGTGGACTGAATGGCTCAAACTTGGTTGACAAGGTTCTCGTTACTCAAGCCGGCAGCAGTTTCAAGGTTCTCAAGGACGGCACGCGTCTTCTGTACCTCAATGAAGATGTTGTGAACGGCACTTCCCGTAGTTTTCTACTTAGAGAGGCTGCCCACGAGATTGTCCACGCCCAGCAATTCGCAAAGAACCTATCGAGTGTGGAGGGAGATCTCGCAGAAGCTCGAAAACTGTTCAACGTTCCACAGAGTTCGTTTCGGTATGCGATTGACGAAGCGGTCGCGGAAACGCTGGCGCGGCAAAGAATCTCTCGGTACCTCGGTGGCGGCATGTCACAATCCACTTTAGAATGGTCAAATCAGTATACACGCGAATGGCAGAGCAGAGCGAGGGCTCGTCGTTAGGAAGAGAGTTTGAAATGCAACTATTCCCGGGTCAACTTGCCATCGCCAATCTGAAGCGTCAGTTGGAGGAAGATGACCGAGGATTCATGTCCGTTGAAGAAGCGGTTCACGAATTGCGGCAACTCTCCGGTTTAGACTTTGGAAAAGACATTGAAAAATGGGAATCTTGGGTGAAGCTCTATTACCGAAGCGTTGACGAACTCAAAGCAAACGAGCTGAGAGGAGGCACTTAGGAGAATCCAATCGGCCTGTTGTGGTGCGGTCTCTTTTAGCGGATCAGTGCCAGCCACCCGATTCACCACGAAATGCACGGGGCCAGCCATTTATCTATTGACTCGGTGTCGTTGGTTTGATGCCTTGGGTCAAGGCTGACGTGGGTTTTTACGGCATTCGGGACTTTAGATTCACGAGGAGGCTTGGCGATGGCTCGGGTGAGCCGGCGGGATGTGTTGGCGGACGGGGAGATTCAGGTCATGCATTGCATCCATCTGATGAATTTCCGCAAGTGGTTTCGTTCGGCCGTTGGTCGACCGAAGTCTATGTCTACACACGCTGATTCCCGCGGCCACAACCGCGCGATCAGTATCAGCTCATCAAGACGCCTGTTTGCCGGCGCCTGAGGTTCGGGGTAACGCGGCGCGATGGCGACTGGTGTGTGCCTTTTGTTTTTGTTGGCTGGCATAGATGGATGGCCCTGTTACTTTCGGACAGATCAGGAAGATCTATCGGCTTCTTTTATGAGTGAGACTGATAGTGCTGTATGGGCTGGAACTGCCCAAAGACTTGCCGGTGTAGAAGGATCATGCGGATCATGCTGAAGACAACCGGGTACCGCAAAGTTCGAGGCACTGGCCTTCAGAGAGCGTTCAAATTGGAATCTCGCGACTTTCAACCTTGTACTTGCCATCGAGAGCCTTCGTGTGAGATAATTGCAACATGAAAGCACAACTCACAACCGAACAGTCTGACGCACTGAATCAGAGCGATGATCCACTTTCGCTGGTCGATCCGAGAACGCAC
>CANHVD010000597.1 GCA_947463775.1 Planctomycetaceae bacterium
CAGAACCATCTGGTATCGACGTTTCTCAGGAGCAGCGACCACTGGAACAAAACCAGCTTCGATCAGACGGTAATAAGGGTACATCGTGTCGAGCGTTTCCGTGGCGTCGCCAACGATGATGAGCACTTTGTTGCTGGATGACATTGTTGGATCCTTCTAATTCGTTTTGTGAGCGATTCAGACCGTAGTGTTGGCTTCAGCCAACTTTCGTCCGGAGATTTAATGCAGAATGCTGACTGAAGTCGGCACTACTAACTCAATCAACAACCCACGGAAGTCTTTCCGGGATAGCTGCGAAACATCAAATCGCAACGCTCTTCAATCGTTCGGCCAGATATTCACGTGATTTGTTGATCTCGGCCGTGACCTCCTGAGCCGTCTCCAGAATCGGGATGCCTCTGGGAACCGGATGCATGAAGATTTCTGTCCATCCCTGATACTTGATGTCTACAAGTGCTTTCACCAGCGGACCAAAATCCAGTGGACCCCGGCCCGGCATCTGAAGCAGCTCCTGGTCCTTCGGCAGCCTCGTCATACAACCATCGCCGTGCTGCCAGGCATAAAACATCTGCAGGCTGCTGCCGAGTTCTCGAATGAGTGCGGCTAGTTGTTCGGCGTCCTGCGGCAGATGATAGGGCGCGAGAGCAATGCCCAGATTCGCCGAAGGTCGTAGTTCGTTCAGATAACGAATACCGTCCGCCGTTTCGAAGAGATCGTTTGCATGGTTCTCGATCGCGACCGTGACACCGTTTTCTTCTGCCACGGCCAGATGCGGCTTCATGTTCTCGACAAAAGTTGCCACGGCTTTTTTCAGCTCCGCTCCCGCCAGACCTTTCTGGCCAGTGCCAGCGGTAATGATCAGCGGACAGCCAAGGCGTTTGGCGAGTCGCATGTCATCCTGAAGCTTGAACGGTCCCAGCGGATACTGTGTCAGGCAGCCGACCTGAAGCTTATGCTTCTGCAGCATGCTGAGGAACAACTCCTCACCCATGTCCTGCAACTGCTCACGCTGATTCCCGTGCCGCTTCGGCCAGATATCAATATGCGAGGCACCACATTGAGCGACCTCGGGCAGGATCTCGCCCAGATACATGTAACCGTACATGCACGAAGCCACGATATACTTGAATTCGAAGCCGGCCGCCGCAGAGGCCATTGCACTGTCTGTCAGACGAGGCAAGCACTGTGAACCGCAGGCGGCAGCAACAGCCGCAAGGAAAGACCGGCGCGTGGGAATGCTCATGGTGTTTTCCTGAGTAACAGCCCGAATTCATTCTCTTATTTACCGCTTGAGCCTGAGGCGTCAGGCGATTCAACAGGGAAAATCGGCTAGCGTCTCAGGCTCAAGTGAATGTGGTTTGCTCGCTTCTGTGCAAGCCGTCGAGCCGCCTCTGCGGTCAACGTCTCAGGCAGCTTAATGCAGATGAACTGCCTTGAAACTACGCTTTCTTCTGAACCATGTGGCAGGTCTTACAGCGAGCGGCAGCGCGGACAATCTTGCCGCACTTTGGGCATCGCTTGGATTTCTTGAGGATTTTTGCCTTTGTGCGAGGACGTTGAACCATTAGTTTTCTCCCGAAAGGGTGTTGGCGTACGATGGAAAGCGGGGCACTTTAATGGCCCGGCGATATTTCGACAATCGTATCCTGAACAGATCCCCGGGAGTTTTCGATGCTGCTGCTGTGGCTGGATGCCAGTTATCTCGTCGGATTAGCCTTATGGATGGCGTTCCTGCTGGTCAATCTTGTCTGGCTGCTCCGTCGGCGTCGTGCGGCTCGGAAGAAATCGGGGACTTCGAAGAATTCTCTACGTTCTCGAATGCTGGGATTCGGCTTTGGACTTTGGTTTCTCTTCGCTTCTTTGACGGCTGCAGAGCTCATCTTTGCCCTGTTTGTCGATCATTCTGAAGCTTTTAACGCGAGCATGATCGCGAAACGCTGGTTTCAGGTGCATTTCGATTCGCAGCGAAACGATGACGGTTTTCGTGAACGACGGCTTCTGGCCACGCCTCTTCCCGAAGGCGTCAGTCGCATTCTTTTCCTCGGCGACAGTTTTACAGCCGGGCATGGTGTTAACAATATCGATGATCGGTTCACTGAACGCCTGGAAGTCCTGCTGAACTCCGGAAAGAAGCCTGAGTACCAGGTTTACAACATGGGAGAACCGGGATTTGAGATCTCCATGATTCGCGCCATGGAAAGTGCGGTGCTGGAAAAAGAGTACCCCGTTCAGACTCTGATCTATTGTTACATGATGAATGACATCGAAGGTTACGATCCGAAGACGAACGCCGCGATTGAGGAAATCGGTAACAGGCGTCAGACCGGAAGCTGGCTCGTCTCTCACAGTTACTTTATCAACTGGATGTACCATCGCTGGGTTCAGTACTCGGCGGGATCGTCTGTCGACTACTTCCCCCACCTGGTGGAATCCTACAACAGTCCGCCATGGGATGCCGTTAAGAATGAACTCGATAGCATGGCTGAGATGAGTCAAGAGAAGGGCGTCGAGTTTCGTCTTGTGATCTTCCCCTTCATGCACAATCTTGGCCCTGATTATCCGTTCCAGAAAGCTCATGAGAAACTTGTCGCATGGGCTAACAGCAAGAACGTGCCGGTGCTCGACATGATGCCGATCTTTTCATCGCATGCTTCAGAGAAACTGACAGTGAATGCGTTCGACAATCATCCGAACGAACGAGCCCATCAGATCATTGCTGAAGAGATTTTCAAGTGGCTGCAGGAAGATCCATCCGAGCTATAAACACGACGGCCCACGTCAGCCACTTTGGCGACGGCCCAGAGAAGAAACGCGGCCTCTGCCGTCCGCGGGCGAGCGTCGCAGCTTCCAGCAGGAGTGGCTCAGCACCAGAATTCGAGCTTTTGAACCCGTCTGGTGGACGGTCGCACGATTGTTACGTACCTTGCGCATTCGTGCGCCTGTTCGCTGTGAATCTATGCTAAAAGATAAAGACAACTGACTCATGGCAAGTCCCCTCATCGATACTCATTGCCATCTGGATTCTGAGGGATTTCATCAGGAGATCGATCTGGTGATCCAGCGTGCTCAGGAGAGCGGCCTGGAACGCATGATCTCCATAGGGACGACGCTGGAGACCAGCCAGGCCGCCATTCTGCTTTCGAATCGTTATGCGTGTGTCTCCGCTGCGGCTGGCATTCATCCCAATTATGTTCAGGAAGCCAAGCCGACAGACTGGGCTCATATCGAAGAACTGGTTCGACATCCTCATGTCGTAGCCGTTGGCGAGACCGGTCTCGACAAATACTGGGACAAAGCCCCTCTCGACGTTCAGCAGGACTATTTCGTACGGCACATCCATTTGTCACGGCGAGTGCAAAAGCCGTTCGTTGTTCATTGCCGCGAAGCGGAAGCGGAAGTGCTCGCGGTTCTGCAGAGTGAATCCGGCGAGGAGCCAATGCAGGGTGTGATGCATTCTTTCTGCGGGAAACTGGAGACGGCACAGATTTGTCTCAGTCTTGGACTCTACATTTCCTTCGCTGGGATGCTCACCTTTCGAAAGAACGAAGATCTGCGCGCGGTTGCCAAACAAATTCCGCTGGATCGACTTTTGGTTGAAACCGATGCTCCGTATCTGGCGCCATTGCCTTATCGAGGCAAACGTAACGAACCTTCCTGGGTTCGCTACACCAACGAATGCCTGGCTCAGATTCATGGTCTGACGCCTGATGAGATGGCTGAACAGACAACCTTGAACGCACGACGCCTGTTTTCGATTTGAATCCTGACATTCTGAGTCTGAAGATTTCAAACGTGTGAATCTGCAAACGCCAAAAGGCGGCAGAGAATCACTGCATTGCCGCAGTTTTGTCGTTGATAAACTTCACGTGATGCGGAATGTGGTTCGTGATGCGTTCCAGCAGCGTTTCCAGTGTTAGTGGACCGGATTCCGAGTGCACTCCGGTTCTTTGAAAATCTTCGACATCGGTCTGGCGGAGAATCCGGGCCATTTGTTTACGGACGAGGGCAATCAGGTTCAGCTCTTCGTGAACATCTCGGATCTCATAGTGCAGTCCGGATGCAAAGACATCCGGGTCCCCGCCGAACATCGTCGGATTGTCTTCGACGAGTACCCGCTTCATCCGATCCGCGTAGATAGGTTCAAAATCGGCAAGGTGGCAAACGACCTGTCGAATGGACCACTTGCCCGGCACCGGATGCAGCCCATACTGACTTTCCTGCGCTTTCGCGACGGCTGCTCGAAGCAGTTCCGGGCCTTGTTCATATTGCTGCAG
>CANHVD010000598.1 GCA_947463775.1 Planctomycetaceae bacterium
CCTGATCGGCAAACGTCACCAGGTTCTCCGCTAACTTCTTGCCGGGCGCTTTGTCGGCATTCGCCAGGACGTTATCCAGAGTTCCGAATTGCTCGATCAGCGTTCGGGCTGTTTTAGGCCCAACTTTGGGAACGCCCGGAACATTATCGACGGAATCTCCAACCAGAGATTGGAAGTCGACGACCTGATCCGGTCGCACGCCCCAGTCCTCCATCAGACCGGCTTCGTCCAGAAAGGTGTTTTTCCGGCAGTTCAACATACGAACCTGAGGGCTCAATAATTGCCGGGCGTCTTTGTCGGAGGAAACGATGACGACATCAAGATCTTTGGCGGCCGACTGAGCCGTCACGGTGGCGATCACGTCGTCCGCTTCCCAGCCCGCCATTTCCAGAACCGGGATCCGAAAACCCTCCAAAAGTTGCTTGATCAGGGGAATTTGAGGACGCAGGTCCTCAGGCATCTCCGCCCGATTCGCCTTGTATTTGTCGTAAATCTCGTCTCGTTTGCCAGGCCCCGGGGAATCGAACGCGCAGACGAGGTATTTCGGTTTGCGGTCGCGGATGGCGAAAATGTCCCGCGTAAAGCCGAAAACGGCGTTTGTGGGCTGCCCCTGAGTTCCGGTCATCGGAGGAATAGCGTGGAAGACCTGAAACATCAGAGAAAATGTATCGATGATGTAGATGCAGTCGCGGCTCATGAGGAAAACTTGCCGATAACTTCGTGTTCGTGGGGAATTGACCGGGCGAAGCTTACTGAATCCTGCTCACCGAGTAACGTGGTTCCGAGCTTGTGATCTCAACGGTGACTGTTTCCCCGTCGATGACAAAATGCGGGAACTCAGCAATTTGCATTTCTCCCCGCGTTTGGTACATTCAGAGACAATTGAGTTCTCAGACTGTTCAAATATTCAGGTGTCCAGAGGAGGGTTTTTGTGGTTAAGTTGCGTTTGCGTGATAATGAAAGTGTCAACGAAGCAGTGCGTCGGTTCCGTAAGTTGGTTGAACATGCCGGCGTGAAGAAGGAAATGCGCAAACGAGAATTCTACGAAAAGCCAAGTGACATTCGTCGCCGTGATCGTCGCCGTGCAGAAATGCGAGCACGCCGCGCCAATCAGCCACCAGAGCTGGAAGCTACATAGTTCAGGCTTGGTGCATACGTTGAAGATAAACAGAGGGCGAGCCTAATTCGGCATCGCCCTCTTTTGCTGATGCCCATGTGTTGTTCTCCTTTCTTGCTGCAGGCTTCACCTCTTTTTGCAGCATCCTCCCTGGGCTTCGGACTGGTCGGTCGAATCAGTATCGGAACCCCGCCCACGTTTGGGGCTTTTCGCGATGCATCGTGTAGTCATTGGTGAGCCATATAAGTTTATTCCGCCTTATCGCGGAGAGTGGTTCTCATGGTTGTTTCGACTGTGGCTACGCCCCTATCTGCGCAAGTCGTATGGTGTCTGGCAGTGTACCTACGAAGGTCTCGATCACGTTCGCGATAGTCTGAAAGCTGGCCACGGCATTCTGTTGTGTCCGAATCATGCGCGCGATTCAGATCCCATGATTATCGGGATGTTGTGTCGCAAGATTCCCAGCCATGTTTATTCGATGGCGAGCTGGCATATCTTCAAGCAGAGTCAGTTGGAGTCGTTCGTCGTTCGTCGGCTTGGCGGATTTAGTATCTATCGAGAAGGGCTTGATCGTCAGTCGCTTGATACTGCAGTGCAGATCGTATCGACCGCCGAACGGCCGCTGGTGATTTTTCCGGAGGGCGTGGTTTCACGGTCCAACGATCGTCTGAATTCTTTGATGGATGGCGTCTCATTCATTGCTCGAGTCGCAGCAAAGAAGCGTGCGGAGATCGATCCTGATAAGAAAGTTGTGATTCATCCGGTCGGTATGCGTTATCGCCTGACTCGTGACCTGATGGAATGTGTCGGGCCGACTTTGAAGATGCTCGAAGAAAGAACGTTCTGGAAAAGTCACGAACATTTGCCGGTTTTGAAGCGAATCCACAACCTCGCAAACGCACACCTGGCAACACGAGAAATTGAAATCCTGGGTGACACCCGCAGTGGCCCGTTTCGTCCGCGGATTGACAATCTGATCAACGGCATCCTGCAGCCGGCGGAGCGACAATGGCTTGGCAAAGCTCGCACGGGAGATGTGGTTTCTCGAGTCAAGGACATTAGATCAGCCATCGTGCCGGAATTGCTGCGGGGCCATCTTTCGGAGGATGAACAACGCCTGCGATGGCGGCAACTGACAGATTGCTATTACGCTCAGACGCTGTCCATGTACCCGATCGATTATCTCGATGAAGGTACCCGAGGCCCCGTGACTCCTGAGCGTATTGCTGAAACCGTGCATCGTCTTGAAGAAGATCTGACTGACAAGGTAACGCACCAGGAATGCTGGCGGGTCGACTTCAGAATTGGCCCGGCCATTGAAGTTGATCCCGGTCGAAAGCCTCGTGGACCGGATGTGCTGATGCAGACGCTTCGTTCTGAAATGCTTCGACTGTTAAGTGTCGAAGACTGGTGGCCGCCGGAACCGGTTGTTAACGTGGCTGAATAGCTCGATCTTGAAACCTCTGTCAAAGACCTCTTCACCTCGTGACTCAGGATGATCACAAATTGGACGGTCTCTACGCAGGCATCAGTGCCACAGTCATGGGGTTGGGACGATTTGGAGGCGGCGTTGCTGCGGCGCGGTTTCTTGCTCAGCAGGGAGCACTCGTTACGGTCACGGATCTTAGGCCGGCTGAAGAGTTGGAAGATTCCATCGCAGCGTTGTCTGATGTTTGCATTCATCGCTGGGCTCTTGGTGAGCATCCGGTGGATGTCTTTCAGGGCTGTCAACTGTTGGCCGTTAACCCCGCTGTGCGGCCGGACAACCCCTTCGTAAACGAAGCAATCCAGCGTGGCGCGGATGTCACGACGGAGATCGAACTTTTTCTCCGCCACAACCCCGCGCCGGTGATTGCTGTTACCGGCAGCAATGGTAAGTCGACGACCACGGCCTTGATCCATCATCTGCTCAAGGGATCACCGACAGACGAAGAACCCAACTCCGGCTTTCGAAACATCTGGCTGGGTGGAAACATCGGAATCAGCCTGCTTGATAAGCTCTCGCAGATCACTAACGACGACATCGTGGTTCTCGAACTGAGCAGTTTTCAGCTCGAAACCCTTCGACGAAAACGCTTTCGGCCTCAAATTGCCGTACTGACAAATTTCTCTCCCAATCATTTGGACTGGCACGGGACAGTCGCTGCCTATCGCGCAGCCAAGCAGGCGATCTTCGAGTTTCAGACGACTGACGATGTCGCCATCGTTCCTGGCGACGAAGATGATGCAGGAGAAGGAGCCGAGCCGATCGCCTGGAAGACTCGCGGGCAGCGAATGCAGTTTGGACTTGTTGATCAAGGGGAAGATGGAGTCTTCTTTGACGATGGCAATTTGATTCTGCGTGCGGCTCGAGGCACTTTTGAAGACAGTGTGCGATTAACAATTCCGGCCCAGCTTCCCGGTGCGCATAACGCACTTAATGTCGCGGCAGCCACTTGTGCGGCGTGGCAGGCCGGGGCCAATCCTGAATCCTTCTCGGCCTCTCTCAAAACGTTTCAACCCTTGCCACATCGTTTGCAATTGGTCGCTGAACAGGCGGGTCGGCAGTTTTGGAACGATTCGATCGCGACAACACCCGAGTCCGCGATCATGGCACTTCGAGTCTTCTCGGGGCGTGCCGTTTTGCTTGCCGGAGGATACGACAAAGGTCAGGATCTGCGCGAATTTGCCAACGAGATCAAGGCCCGTTCCAAAGCAGTGGTACTGATGGGAAAGACGGCCGAATCCCTGAAAACGCTGCTGGACTCTGGCGATCAGTCGGCAACACTTCCGACGATTGTCGCGGGAGACTTTGCCGAAGCATTTGCTCGTGCGGTTGCACTCAGCAATCCAGGCGATATCGTGCTGCTTTCACCCGGGTGTGCAAGTTACGGGTGGTTTCGAGATTATCGAGAACGAGGCGAATTGTTTTGTCAGTTCGCCAGGGAATGGAGACCTGTGGAATGATGCTCAGGATGAACATGCGTTCGTGGCGGCCTTTGTCATGTCCTCGTAATGTTTTTGCGATGATGTCTCTTATGGTATGGCTGCCTTCGCTGGCTTTATTGACCGGCTGCGAAGAAGGTCCGGCGACGGATAAAACGGCCGAGCATGCTCGCCGAGCTGCTAAGGAAGATTCAACCACGTTGAAGATGACTCCTGATGAGC
>CANHVD010000599.1 GCA_947463775.1 Planctomycetaceae bacterium
GCAAGTCGTTCAATCAATGTTCTGCCGGAAGGTGAGTTGTTTGTGTTCACGAAGGGCAATACCGAAACTGCTCAGTTTCATCGGATCGGGACAACTCGCGGGATGCCGCCCGTGACAGAAACAGCCGCGTTTATGGTGGAGGGGCTGCCGATCTATTTTTATGAACCATAGCTTCCCTTGATGAGAGCATAGGTCGGGATTTGAGTGATTCGTATTACATTCGACTCGGGCTGACAGTTCGCGGGCCGTATAGCCGCAGCGACCTGCATGAACTCGCCGCGCGCGGAGGATTCAGCAAGGCTCACGAAGTTTCGCCTGACAAGAAATCATGGTCCGCGGCGACCAAATTTCCCGATCTGTTCCCCACCGCGCGAAGGCCGGGGACAGAAAAATCAGCCACACGGAGCGACATTGAGTTTACAGACGACGTCGTGCCGCACGCTGGTGAAAAATCGCCTTCTGATCGTGCAGCTAACCGACAAACAACTGCGGATCATGGAACAGGCTCAGGACTGAGTTTGCAGGTTGCTGGCTCATCAATGACCACTCGGCCCATGTCACCTCAGACGATCTGGGCTATGGTCACGGGACCGTTTGGCTTCGCACTTTTGTTAACGTGTACGGTTTTAGTTGTGTTGACTTTGCGGACGTCAAAGTTTGCACCATCGCAGAACATTGGCCTGATGATTTTACTGCCCATCACATTCGTGCTGGGCACGGCCGCGTTGATCCTGGGGCACCTGTCCATTCGGAAGTATGAAGTTTTGCCGGGATCATTAAAAGAACGCAATCTGATTGTGATTGGACTCAGTTGCGGCTACACGATCATAATCCTGTCTCTAATGTATTCGTTTGTGTTACTGGTCAGCTCTTTGACGTAATGTTGGTTCGTGTCATTTCCTTCGGATAACCTCATGAGTTCGTCAGATCCATTACCGCCACTTTGCTGGAATCGCATGGATATCGAGCAGCGAATTTACGGTGGTGGCGGGCGGTTTACGCGAGTCAATATGCTGCGTTCGTCCATCGTCGCTTTGTTACTGACGGTCCTGTTTTATCTACCCCTGATGGCGTTTCCAAAACTGACATTTTCACTGATGTTTATGGAGCGTGGACCAACCCCGTATGCGATCGTTTTTCTGTCGGCATGGGCAGTCGTTGCGCTACTGATCAAATCGCGTAAGCTGATTCTGCAGCGAAAGGCATTGCAGGAAGAATATCGAGTCGTCCCGTCGGCAGCCAATTTCATTCTGGCGGCCACCACGGTTGACGTTGTCATGAACAACATCCATCGCACGGTTGACGATCCTCGCCATTTTGTACTGTTCAATCGTATCCAGATTGCTCTTTCCAATCTTCGCAATCTCGGGCGTGTCGGTGATGTGGAAGACATCCTGCGCGCTCAGGGTGGACACGACGAATCGTCTTTGGACACCAGCTACTCGGTCTTGAATAGTTTTGTCTGGGCGATTCCTGTCCTGGGGTTTATCGGAACCGTGCTCGGGTTGTCTCAGGCCATCGCCGAGTTTGGCGGTGTACTGCAGGGCGCTGGCGAAATGGATGCGATCAAACAATCACTGCAGGGTGTGACAGCGGGGCTGGCCACAGCCTTTGAGACGACTCTGGAAGCGCTCGTCGCGGCACTTCTGATTCAACTGTGGCTCACATTTCTGAAGAAGAGCGAAGAAGAATTTCTCGACGAGTGTACTGAATACTGCACCCGGAACGTCGTGAATAAACTGCGAATCATGGTCTACGAAGCAGGCGCGGAGTAACAACTTGAACGCTCCGGACATCACCGCGAAGACTCAGACGACCGATCGTTCGGCGACAAAACAGTCGCCGGGGATCTCGAGGTCACGTCCGCGGTTTCTCGTTCCGATGGTGGCATCGATCGCCGTTCAGATGACTTCTGTGCTGACACTCATCATGCTGTTGCTGCTGATGATTTCTGCACGGCCCGGTGACGGCGGCAATGATGGCGGCGGCAGTGGAAATGGAAGTTCGGGACGGGATGGTCAGGGCGAGTTCGCGGTGGCCGCCACCGGTAGTGGCTCGCAGACCAATGCGAACGCCGCCGGTGATGCAGCCTCTGTAGCACAGCCTGTTGATGCGGCGGAATCTGAACGAACAGCGTCCGCTCCTCCTGCAAACCCCGGGACTCCGCCGCAGAACGCCGGCATTCCAATGACCGCACAGACGGAGAATCGGAAGAAGCTCTTTGTGATGCCCGACTTTCCCGCTCCGGCTGCGAATTTGGAGCCTGCCGGAGCTGGTGGAGGCAGTGGCTTCTCGGATCTCGAGGACCGCCTGCGTCGTGCCGGAGCACAGACGGGGGATGTGCAGATTTCACTCGCCTGGAACAACGGCAATGATCTTGATCTGCATGTTGAAACACCGGGTGGAGAAAAGATCTTTTTTAATCAGCGCGAATCGTCCTGTGGTGGCGAACTGGATGTCGACATGAATGCCGCAGGAGCAGAATCGAATACGCCAGTCGAGAATGTCTTCTGGCCAGCGGGTGGTTCACCGTCGGGGCGGTATCGAGTTCTGGTGCATCACTACGCGAAACACGGTGGTCCCGATCCGACTCGGTATCAGATCACCGTCAAGGTGAAAGGCGTAGCAAAGAAATACAACGGTTCGGTAAAGGATGGTGATCCTCTGCAGATGGTGAATGAGTTTGAGGTGGAGTGATTCTCTGGCAAATGTAATCGAGACGACTTTCAGAAACTGGTTTTAATGAGCCGACGTAAAGGCAATTCTGTTCCCTTCTCGCTGTTCGCGTTTCAGGACATCATTACGTCCGTGACCGGCATTATTTTGCTGATCACGATGATGATGGCCGTGGAACTTGTGCAGAACATGCAGCGCGCCGCCTCCGCGCCGCAGGAACAGAAATCGCCGGCCGTTGAGGGAACTCTGCGCGGTGCGATTGAGGAGAATACTCGGGAAATCGTGCGACTGGAGCGACTGCTGGAAGAAACCACGACCATCCGCTTCGATGGGGATGCCCTGCGACGACGACTGGCGAACCTGAGTGCAGCCACTGCAGAACTGGAGAAGCAAACGACACGGATCGAGGTTACTCAGAAGGACATCGAACAACGTAAAGCCGAGCTGGCAAAACAGGCGAAGGATCTGACGCCGGAGTCCATTGAGGAACTCGCTCAGGAACAGCGTGAGATCGCTCAGCAGATTGAAGCCATGCGACAGGCGAATCGAGTTATCTTCAATCGTCCGGAGGGAGCTGCAAAATCGCCATGGTTAGTAGAGCTGAATTCAGACAGGATCCTTGCCGCGGAGATGGGTGCTAATCGTCCTCCACAGGCATTTGCCAGTGCGGCAGAGTTTCTGACGTGGGTAGGTAGCCAGAACAATGGAGCCATCTATTTCGTGATTCTCGTCAAACCAGACAGCATTGAAACCTTTGCTTCCCTGCGTCAGGAACTTCAGGATCGTCAGTTTGAAGTCGGCTACGATCTGCTGCGAGCTGATCAGACGGCGATTGATCCCAACACAGGAGCCGGAGCACCATGAGTCGCAGAGGAGCCCCGAGCGGAGACAGTCTGGACCTGTTGCTGGATACGATCTGCAACACGTTTGGCGGTATCCTGTTTATCGCGATGCTGGTTGTGATTTTGACGAATCAGATGAGCCGTGAAGCATCGCCGACGGAACCAACCGTGCAGAACAGCCGAGCTTTGCGGACCATGCGAGGTCAGTTATCGGAGTCTGATGCAACGCTAACGAAACTGCGTCAGGCTGTGCGACAAAAGGAAGATCTCGAACGCCAGTTTGCAGATCCCGACAGCCGCGAGCTGCTGACCACGTTGCATGAACTGGATGACGATACAACGTCGATGATCATGGATCGTAACGAGAAGCTTGCGAACGTCGCCGAGTCACAGGCGGCACTGATTGAATCGGCTCGAGAATTAGAGCGACTGACACAGATGCTGGCTGAAGCTCAGTTACGACTGGAGCGGGAGAAGCAGGTTTTGCAGAACGAAACAGCATTGCGAAGTCGGACTTCCCAGACACCAAAGCAGCGTGCGACTCAAAAGACTCCGGTCGCATACTTTCTAAAGGGCGGTCGACTTTGTGCGGTTGCGAAGAAAGATGAAAATGGTGCTGCGGTGCCGAACGATGACGAAGTCAGATTCGTCGATGACCCGGCCGGTGGTAAGTACGTGGAACCGATCGAGAATGCCGGACTGCCGATTGCAGTTGACGGCTCTAATTCCGAGCAGATTGC
>CANHVD010000600.1 GCA_947463775.1 Planctomycetaceae bacterium
GCAGCAGGCTTCGCTTCTCCGTGAGCTTCCGCCTTCTTCGGCTTTGGCCCGTCGACGACCGTGAGGTAAGTCGTATCAATGTCGTACCAACCGACATCAACCGGCCCATCAAACTCCACGAGCGCTCGGCAGTTCATGTTGACCGTTTTCACTTTTCCGGTCAAATTCGCAAACCGCTTGAGTTCCGGTGCGTTGGCTACCACAACCCACTTGTCCGTCAGTTCTTTCTTCAGCCGCTCAGCTTTTTCAATGGTCGACACGGTTTGACATTCCTGCGTTGTTGCGATCGACGAAACTCCCCGTCATGGAGATGTGCATTCTGTGCCAACCGGCTGACTCTTTCAAGCCGGGGCGTACTTCCAATCTCCGACTCTCGATGGTTGGACAACGATGGCGATCAAAATGGCCAATTTTGCTCAGCCCGAGAGAAATCCGGCGTTGCGAGACGGTCCAGGATGAAAACCGCGGGTTCGACTGATAAAACTCCCGCCTGATTGTTGTTCTTCACGTGTTTTAATTTTCAAACCGCCACTTGCGAAGCTGATCATCATGGCTGTGCCTCGAGTCTGCGTTCTCCGTGCCCCCGGGACCAACTGCGACGTTGAAACCGCTCATGCGTTTGAGCTGGCCGGTGCATCCGCCGAGCGAATTCACCTATTTCGCCTGCTGGAAGATCCATCCCGACTCAACGAGTTCCAGATTTTGTGCGTCCCCGGTGGCTTCAGCTACGGCGACGACCTCGGTGCCGGCGTGATCTTTTCTCGACAGTTACGTGGACAGCTCAACGAAGCCATGCGGGAATTCCTGCAGTCCGACAAGCTGGTCCTGGGGATCTGCAACGGGTTTCAGACGATCCTGAAGGCTGGCTTGCTGATGCGTCGAGGTATCGAGAACTCCGCCGAGAAAGCTCTTGAAGATCAGGTCACGCTGACCTGGAATGCCAATGGTCGCTACACCGACCGTTGGGTTCGCCTGAAGGTCACGTCGTGCAACAGCGTGTTCCTGAAAGGAATTGATGAATTTGATGTACCGATGGCTCATGCTGAAGGCCGCATTGCACTCAAACATCCGGAATTGCTTGATCAGCTTCGCGAAAATTCTCAGATCGCGGCTTGCTACTGGTCACCGGCCGCTGTCGAAATGGCCAAAGCATCGGGCGATCCGACTCGAATCGCTTTGCTGCCGGAACCCGAGAACCCAAATGGATCGCTCGCGAACATCGCGGGACTCTGCGATACCACAGGCCGAGTGCTCGGTCTGATGCCACACCCGGAACGATTCCTGTTCGCAACTCAGCACCCGCAGTGGACTCGACGAGGTTTGCGTGGCGAAGGCGATGGCATCCGAATCTTCCGCAACGCGGTGACTTACTTCGGCTGAGTTCTTTCCGGTGGCTTGGCCATCTCTTCCAGGATCTTCCGAGCCTGCTCTGGGCGATTTTCCATAAGGTGACGCACGGCCTCATCCAGCTTTGAATGATTGGCTGTCGGTCCGCGGCGTGCACCCAGAATCTGTATGGGCAAACGCAGATCGGCGGGTTTCGGAGTGAATTGACGGTCTACGTGTTTTCTAACGAGCGATTGAACTGTCTCGAGGTCGCGATACCCGTATTCGTGGCTGGGCTCGATGATGGTTCCCTCACCCCAGTCATTCCAGGTTGCTATCTGCACCAACGGTGTACCTGATTTGAGACCGGTTTCGAGCATCATTCGAAACGACTTTCCTTCGTCATCCTTCACTCGGCCGTAGCTCGGCCCGACTTTGGCTTCGGCATATATATCAACAAATCGCGGAAACACGACGGGAATAGCGGTTGGCCAGTCTTGCGATTCCTTCTGAAACCGTTCGTAAGCTCCCAGAGCATCCGCTGGAATCGGCCAATCAAATGCGCCAATCGCTGAGGATCTGCGATGGTGCAAACTCAGGTAGGAAACCGGCGTCTTCATATGTTCAAAACATTTGCTCCATTCCGCATCCGTCAAGCCAGTCTGGCCAAACGATAGCAGCAGCGGCTTCTGATTCACTTGCACATAACTGGTCAGTTGAAACCAGTTCTCCGTCATCCATTGGATTTCGCCTGCTGCATGGTTCACTCGACCCTCTTCGCGAACCTTGCCCGCCTTTACAAGAACAGGAATCGTCTGGTCCTCGTAACAGATGGCAAACTTCATTCCCAGTCGTTCAATCTGCTCCACCAGTTTAAGCGTATTCTTGTGCAACACAGCGTAGTCATTGTGGTCCTGCAGGCCGTACCAATCGACGATGACTCCGCTGATGCCAGCCATTTTCATCGTCAACAATTGATACTCAAGAACATGCGGATCCGCTGAGTCATATGGACCAATTAATGGATGCAGATGAGCGGCAATCTCAGGCTTTCCATCGACAAGCTTCTCAGGGTCAAAAGCATTCATTGTCCAGTGCCAGCCCCAGCGATCACTGATGGGCTTAGCGGAAAACCACGGCATATAGTGCACGAGAATCAGCGGCTCATTATCTGAATTCTTCGTCCGAGTTTGCGCGTGTGCGGGATGACAGATGAGAAACATGGCCAGGAGAAAAACGATTAACGCTCGCAGTCGAATCACAGTTTTCACTCGATTTGTCTTCAAATGGTTTAGCCTTCTCGAGGCCCCGGATGGAAAGAGAATGCAGAAGTTGGTTTTGTTGGCTGGTCAGAACCTGCTATACCACCACCCGAAAAGCAACTCAGGACCGAGTTGCTGCGCGAAAAACGATGCAGCTTGTGATGAACCTGCCTGATGAATGCCTCCATAATTTCCTGCCAGGAAGATTTTCTGGAACTGTGTGACCACATTAGACAATGTGGCACCGTTTCTTTCGACTCCGAGTTTATATCCGACACTGGCTATCGGCCACAACTGGGCTTGTTGCAGTTCGCCACTCCAGAACGCTGCGTGGCCGTCGATCCTCTGGAAGTCACGTCGTTGTCTCCATGGTGGGACATCATGGCCGATGATTCCACCACTGTGATTGTCCATGGTGGTCAGGCTGAGATTCGTTTTTGCGTTCAACATGGTGGCCAGATTCCCCGCCGGCTTGTCGACATCCAGATCGCGGAAGGACTTCGCGGTCGCAGCTATCCACTTTCCTACAACGCGATCGTCGAAAGAGTGCTTGGCACTGTGATCACGAATTCGCAGACACGCACGGACTGGTTGCGGCGGCCACTGTCGGAAGAACAAATCGCTTACGCACTGGAAGATGTCTCCTACGTTCCGCTTGTCTGGGAACGGCAGCGCAAATGGCTGCAGTCCAAAGGTCGACTGGAATGGGCGACGATGGAATTCGATCGCATGTGCCAGTCGATTCTCGATGAAGAAAAGACGGCTCCCTGGGAACGATTGTCGGGGATACATAAGCTGCCTCGTCGAGAACTCGCGGTCGCGCAACGACTGGCCGTGTGGCGAGAAGAGGAAGCGGCTGAACGCAACAAGCCGGCTCGACGAGTTCTCCGGGATGACTTGCTGATCGATCTGGCTCGCCGCCGTCCGCGATCTGTCCAACAGGCTCTGGAAACTCGAGATCTCAATCGCCCTGAATATCGTCGCAAGCTGGATGAAATGGTTGAGGTGATTGAAGAAGCGGGCCGCATTCCTGATGACAAGCTGCCGCGTCGCATTCGGTCGCGTGATGATGCGTCGTCGGACGATCAGATTATTTCTCGCCTGCTGGCACTGGCCCTGGGAAATGTTTGTGCAGAACTGGAGATTGCTCAGGCCCTCGTCGGAACAAATAAGGATCTCACGGAACTCGTGAAGTACGTGCGCACTGGCGAATCTTCCGAACTTCCACTGCTGTTAAGTGACTGGCGCGGCGAAATCTGCGGTGATTTGCTGAAGAAGGTTCTTGAAGGGCGAGTCCGTTTTCGAGTCGCTCCGTATGGATCATCAACGCCCCTGATTTTCGAAGATCAGCCGGAGTAACGCACGGTGGCAGACTCCGCGTTTGAAATAGACATCAGTAATCGACAATCGGCCCTGGCGTTCGATGAGAACCGCGTGCAGGCCGCTGTCTTACGTGCACTTGCGATCGAGCAGGTCGCGTCGGCAGTGCTAAGCATTTCGATCGTCGACAACTCGGCGATACATAAAATCAACCGCGATCATCTGCAGCATGATTATCCAACCGATGTCATCAGCTTTCAGCTCGACTTCGTATCGGCGGTCGATCTTCAGTGTGATGACGAGGTTGAAAACGATGACGAAGATCTCCTCGACGAAGACGAC
>CANHVD010000601.1 GCA_947463775.1 Planctomycetaceae bacterium
ACCTACCATATCGCAGTCATTAACCATGGCGATGGAACGTCTGGCCGGCATTTGCGACTGGATGGTGTCGAGCAAACTCAGGACTTCATTCCGCTCGTGGACGATCACATCAGCCATGAGGTTGAGATTCAACTCAATCAAAGTTCAGATGTGCCCGCCAGTATTCTTGTTTCTGCACCGTGATATCGGGCTGGATCGCTCAAGGAGATAGTGCACTCTTGCTGATGGTCACCGACGCGTGGATTGTTGCCGGCATGCAGATAAGGGTGAATTACGTGACAAATAAGCCGCGCGCCGCCGCCAGTGGTAACGTAAACGATTGATCCGGAAAAGCTCCGGGAGATCAGGCCCTGGGGCGGCGCAGCCATGCATTAGCGTTGCGATGCCAGATCGGCAATAACACTTTCGGCAGCCTTGCGTCCACTGACCATGGCTCCCTGAATCGATGCTGTCTCACAGTAGTCACCACAGTAGTACAGTCCGTCTCCCAAACGCGATTGTCCGGACAGGCTATCTCTGAAGCCCGCCGGCTGCGCGGGCAAGGCTATCGGGATGTCATAGCGCCTTAACAAAGACCAGGCATCGACCTGAGATCCGAACCATTGCCTGAGTTGCTGACGAACGGTGTTGCTAAGATCGCTGGAGTCCATCAATTCTTTGCCAACGACGGAAGCACTGATCAATGCTTGTCCGGCGGGCGCATAACTTTTCGCAACGTTGGACACAACACACAGATTATTGACCGGACCTTCGTTGTCGCCGTTTAGCACAAGCAGCGGTTCGCCGAACGGCGCCTGTGGGGCAGCGAAGTAGAAACACGTAGTTGCTCTGAATTCCGGTGAATGAATCGTCCCGCTCGTCAACCTTGACGCTTCCCTGCCTTCGACCGCGAGTACAATCGCACGGCAGTCAATGGATTCGCCATTCCTGAGTCGTACGTGATGGCGATCCACCAGTGAGTCGACTGGAGTAGAAAGCCGGAGCATGTCGGGCGTCAATTCTGCCGCCAATTGTCGCGGAATCGCACTCATGCCCTGCTCCGGAAGTGATGCATCTCCCATCGCAAAGATTCGGAATAAGAATCTAAAGAACCCACTCGAGGTGCTGAGATCTTTCTCTAAAAACACGCCCGAAAACCAAGGACGAAAAAAGCGATTGATGATGTCGTTCGAAAGCCCACACGTCCTGCGAAGATATTCATGAGTTGTTGATTCTGGCTCTCGCCAGAGGGCATCAGCAGATGCATGAGTCACGTACCAGCGGAGTTTGGCTAGTTTCAGGCGATCCCGGAAGGTGCCGATTCCATTGAACGCCGTCGACAGCAATTTCGAAGGTTTCCGCCACGGATCGCTCATCTCAACCATTCGACCCTGAGTGCGAATCAAGGCGCCGGGATCAAAACTGTGCAGCCGCAGCGAGTCATAATCAAGTTGAGCGTTGGCTTCCGGGTAGGCCGTCTGCAGGACCTGAAATCCTCGATCAAGCAGAAAGCCGTCGACATGGTCTGTGCGTACTCGACCGCCAACATCATCCTGAGCATCGAGTACGAGAACGTCGATATTGTGTTGTAGCAAGAGGCGGGCGCAACATAACCCCGAAAGCCCGGCACCAATGACAATCACAGGCTTCGATTTCATACTCACTTCCCCAAGTCACGATCTGTGGTCGCTGGAGTGTTCGCGATAGTCTTACCGGCCGACGCAGTGGACACCTCGGCAGCACGAGCAATGTTGCGGAGCATTCCGGCAAAGACAAATTGATGCAGCGGATAAATGCCGTACCAGTAAAGAATTCCGAAGAGGCCCAGTGGATCGAAGATGGCCGTCTGACGAATGGTACTCCCTGCCTGACACGGAGTCACTTCAAACTCAAGCCATGCGCGACCGGGAACTTTCATTTCAGCGTAGAGCCGCAGACGACGATCCTGATCGAACGATTCAACACGCCAGAAATCGAGAGCATCCCCGACTCGGACAGTGTCCTCATCGCGCCGTCCGCGTCGCACGCCCACGCCACCAAGCAGAAGGTCAATGAAACCACGAATGTTCCACAGCCAGTTTCCGTAATACCAACCCGTGCGACCGCCGATGCGGCGGATTGGACGAAACGCCTGCTCGGGAGGAACAGGGACGACGATTGTTCGCGAGTCGACCAGTCTGGAGCCGAACCGAGTACCACCCCACGATCGAATCTCACCCCCTGATGAGAGAGCATCAGACCATCGCGTGGCAGCAAACTCATTATCCTCGTTGACAAGAGCGCGTGCGATAGCTTCCTGATAGGTTCGTGGTCGGACGGAAAATGAAGTCGACGCAAGATTGTTTGAGAGAAGCGTCGGATTGCGCAGGCTTTCGACAAGTTTCCTGCCGACTCGTGCATAAAGTGGCGTCACCAGGCCAAGCCAAAGACTTGAAAGGTATGGCGTCAGAAAAGGCACTGGGATCATCCAGCGAATCAGGCCTCTCTGCCGAGCGTACTCCTGCATGATCTGGCCATACGACACTTGATTCGGCCCACCGATCTCAAACACTTGAGATCCGAAAGTCGGCAAGTCCAGTGCGGCCTGGAGGTAGTTCAGCAAATCTTCGATAGCGATGGGCTGAGCCTTCACATGCACCCAGCGGGGGCAGATCATAATCGGAAGACGCTCTACCAGGGCGCGGATCATTTCAAAGGAAAGACTGCCGGACCCAATCACGATCGAGGCTCGAAATTCGATCACCTGCGAATGATGAGCTCGGAGTGCGTCGCCAGTCTCCTGCCGACTACGGAGATGCTTTGAGAGTTCATGGTCGGGATTGCCGAGACCGCCGAGATAAATGATCCGTCGCACGCCAGCGGCTGTTGCAGCCTCAGCGAAATTCGTAGCGGCGATGAGATCCTGCTCTTCAAAGTTTCCGTGAGCACCCATCGAATGCACAAGGTAGTAGGCCGTATCCACTCCCGCAAAAGCTTGTGGCAGCGTGTCGCGATCCAGCACGTCGCCTGCCACCACTTCCGTTGTGCTTGAACGGCGATCATCAAGGGCTTCAGGGCGACGTGTCAGGCAACGTACACGCACTCCTTTGTGCTGCAGAAGAGTCAACAGTCTCCCGCCGACATAACCTGTTGCCCCGGTCAGAAGAGTCAGACTTCGGTTTTCCCCGACCGGTGGATCTACCATTTGAATTTTGCCATTCGAGATATCAAAAGCACATTGGAAACCGGACTGATCGAAAACCCGAATAGATGCAAGGTTTCCGGGGCGAACTTGGTCCCCAACGTGGTTATTCGTCCGATTTTGCACTAACCATTCGAGAAATGAATGTTGCTGTCAGAGCCATGGAGAATACGCCGCAGCCCCCAGGAAAAATAACCAGATCGCTACTTGCCATTATTCGAACTCCCAAGCACAAGTGTTCCGAAACTCAGGATCGACGGCACCCAAAGCCCCACGAACATTCCCTCCTGCTGTTGTTAGTAAACCACAGCGAAATGGAAAAAAGGAACCGAGCACCAGCAGCGAACACGAAGCCCGGTTTTCCCCGCTTTTTCGTGTTCATGACCCAGTTTCTTTAGCAAACATCCAGAGGCACGCAACAATTAAATCGTTCATAACGTTCGTGTATCCCCGTGAGGGTTAGTGATTGTTAACTGTGGTTCGATGGTATTCGTCTGATTTGCGGTGTTCGTGTTCAGTGGTTGAGGACTAATGGCAGCAACAAAAACGCCCGCACACCTTGAGAGCACTATTCAGTGTTAACAAATGCTGGCACTGCTGCAGTCCGCGTCTGATGACATTGGGAGTCGCAGTTCGGCCATCTGAATGACGAGAGCGACGTGAATGATGCCCCTCCCCTGGTGACACGTCCAAAATCCGGAAACCGACATTGATCAATCGCTATGCCGGGTGCACGCCGATGGTTTTCGTGATCTTCTGTTTTTCGTGAAGAATCGTGTTATGAGCAGGCGTTTACAGGCGGTCTCGCAAAAGCAGGCGCAGATGTCTGCTCGTTAATCACTTTGTATTGGGATTTTATGGGGCGGCTGAAATTCGCTCGCGAGCCACAGTATTGCGTGGCATTTGAGGCGGCTCAAAAATGATGAGATCCAACGGCTCTTCACCTGAACGCCGGCGTTTCATTGATCTTCGACGGAAGTGCGAGTGACATCGATGTCCAGCGAACCCATGAATGAGATGCTGACGGATGCCGATCTGGATCGAATCATTCAGATGGCCTGGGAGGATCGCACATCTTTCGAC
>CANHVD010000602.1 GCA_947463775.1 Planctomycetaceae bacterium
CAACTGGTCTTTGATGATTACAGTGCTGGCTGGTTGTCCGTTTACAGATATCGCAAGCCCCGCCGCTCGGCTGCTGCCATCGGACGAGACCACAACGTGTGTCCATTCACCTGGAGTCAGAGGAGTCTCCGCGGCGATTGAAGCCGCATTGCCTGGCCAGAAGTGAATCAGCGACCATTTCAGCCGGCCATCTTCGATCAGCAATTCGTAGCCTCGACTGGCCGCGTCGGTCCACGCCCTCGATCGATGAAACACGACGGCTCGTTCTTTGACATCCGGGGTCTTCAACCACAGTGAAATAGAGAACGGCTCTTCGCGTCGGAAGTTGCCGAGAGGCAGATCAACGGGATCGTCACCTGTGAATTCAATCGCGTTTCCCTGATGGCCCGGCGTCAGCTTATTCTCGCCTCGAATGTTTGCCGGACTTCCGCCTGCGATCGCACTGGCGAGCTTGTCACCATCCTGAGTTTCGAATTCATAGCGCGCGAGTTCCGGGAGATTTAATTCCGTTGTCGAACGCTCTGGCTTCATAAGCCACGCCTCAAATGCGGCTCGTCGAGATTCGCGAAACTCCGCAGACTTCGTTTCGATCTCAGCAACCGCAGTCTGCAGCTCGTTCAATCGCTGCTTGCCGGCCGCATCAGTCATCGTTAACGCCGGTGTTGGAGGGGAGTTGGTGAAATAGGAGTAAAGTCCCGCTTCGTCCACGTTCTGAAAGATCGAAAAGAACTGGTAGTACTCCTTCTGAGTGATCGGGTCATACTTATGATCATGACAGCGAGCACATTCAAAAGTCAGCCCAAGGAATGTTGTTGCAAACGTTTGGACTCGGTCGCACACGTATTCGACTCGGTATTCTTCCTCGACGCTGCCGCCTTCAGACTCCTGCTGATGCAGACGATTGAAAGCTGTAGCAAGAATCTGTTCATCGCTGGCATTCGGCAGCAAGTCACCAGCAATCTGCCAGGTGATAAACTGATCGAACGGCATATTGTCATTAAACGATTTGGCAACCCAGTCCCGCCATGGCCACATCTCACGTTCTCGATCCACCTGAAAACCATAGCTGTCGGCGTACCGAGCGGTGTCGAGCCAATCGACGGTCATGCGTTCGCCATATTGAGGCGTCGAGAGCAAGCGGTCGATGAGTTTTTCAGTGGCCTCTGCAGATTGATCAGCGACAAAAGCCTCAACGTCTTCGACTCGTGGCGGCAGCCCGGTCAAATCAAAGCTGAGTCGTCGAATCAGAGTTCGGCGATCTGCTGAAGGTTGCAACTTCAGTCCTCGAGCGGTCAGGCCGTTGCGAACAAGCTCATCAATCTTCCGAGCTGTTTCCTGCGGTGACGTCTTTGCCTTCACGGCCTGCTGATCAAGAGGGATAAACGACCAGTGTCCTTCGTATTTCGCGCCTTGTTCGATCCATTTCTTCAGAGTTGCCGCTTCCTGTTCCGTCAGCTTTCCGAGTTTGGCGGCCGGTGGTGGCATTTGCAGGTCGGGGTCGTCAGTCGAAATTCTTTTGAGGATCTCGCTTTCGGAAACGTTGTCGAGGTTGATAGCGCCCTTGCTGACGGCTGCCTCTCTGACATCCAGTCGCAGGTCTGCTTCACGTTTGGCGTTATCGGGACCGTGACAAAAGAAACATTTGTCGGATAGGATCGGCCGAATATCGAGGTTGAAGGTCACACTGTCATCAGCAACAGCGTCTGATGCAACCACGCAAAGAGCCAATAGGTACACGATTCGTGACATGGGATGCCTCGAAGGCGAGAATTGAAGATCTTGTGAGGATCAGACGCACGATGCCATGCGTCTTCGTAGAGCCCGTTCGGACCTTCTCCAATTTAGCCCACGGTCAGCCTCAAAGCGAGTGCCGAGTTGCGGAGTCTCATGAGCGATTCTTTCTGAGTCAAAGCGTGCGGGTGACGTTAATCCCGTGATTTTCTTGACAGCCTCCTGCACTTGTTGGTTTCGTAGGCAGCAAGCGAGCAGCAATCTTTCCTGAGCACCTTTGCACTTTCGGTGGGTTCACTCCACAATGGCTTGCCTGCTTTCATTATCCCTGCAATCGCTCTGCAGTACTTTGTTGCTGAGAAATGCCATGACGCGGTCTGCTCTTGTTCCGCTTTTTACAGCCTTTGGTTTTGTCACAGCACTGTGTCCGTCTTTGGTTCTGCTGGCTGACGAACCGCATGCCAGTCAACTTTTGCCAGGTACGACGGTGGCTTATCTGGAGATTGCTCAGCCTGTCACGATCCTGAACACAGTGCTGGATCATCCATTGAGTCAGCGAGTGCAGGCGATGGATGTTTACAAGAAGGCTCAGATGTCTGATGGCTTTCGCGGATTTCTGACTGGACGAAAGTTTTTTGAGCTTCAGATCGGTGCCGACTGGCGTCCTGCGATTGACGCTCTGACAGCGCGAGGGATCTATGCGGGGTACGATGCTGCGACTCAGGGAGCGGTGCTGCTGGTTCGTGGCAAGGACGAAGCCACGATGGAGAACTTTCGAGCGAAGATTCTTGAGATGACTCGATTGAGCGGCGGCGAAAAAGGCGAGCCGGTGGAATACCGTGAGTTGCTCATTTATCGCCTTGAAAAAGGTGGAGCAGCCGTCGTGCGCGACTGGCTGATTGTCACGAACAAATCAGAGCTTGGGAAGAGTGTTGTCGACCGACTGCTGGATTCCGGCGAAGGCACTGCTTCTCAGGATGACGCCGCAACGCTGGCCGGCAACACGGATTTTCTGGCCGCTCAAAAGATGCGTGGAAAGGAAGCTGATGCCTGGGGATTCGCCAACCTGAATGCTGTTCGTGAGGCTGGCGGCGCGAAAAAGTTGTTTGAAGGCAAGGCCGAGAATCCATTGGCGGAGCTTCTGATCGGAGGCATTCAGAGTACTCTCAGGCATTCACCGTATCTGACTGCGGATCTGGAGGTCGCTTCTGGTGGAGTCAAGCTGCAGTTTTCAACGCCGTGGCAGAGCGATTGGATTCCTGAAGAACGAGCGTATTACTTTGGGCCCGACAATGAAGGTTCCGCTCCGTCGTTGCCTGAGGTGCCAGGCACTCTGATAACACTCTCGACGTATCGAGATATCTCACAGATGTGGTTGCGAGCAGGTGATCTATTCGATGAGCAAACGAACGATCAGTTGGCGGAAGCGGACAGCAATTTGTCGACAGTCTTTGCCGGGCGAGATTTTGGTGAAGAGATTCTGGGATCTCTGGAACCACAGATCGGGCTGATGGTTGTGCGTCAGTCGTTTGAGAATAAGACACCGGTCCCTGCGATCAAGTTGCCGGCCTTTGCTCTGGTGATGAAGCTTCGAGATCCGGAGACCATGCGGTCAGAGTTGCGGCGTACGTTTCAAAGTGCGATCGGCTTCTTTAACATCGTGGGAGCTCAACAGGGAAATCCTCAACTGGAAATGGATATGCAGAAGAACGGAGACGTCGACATGATTACGTCTCGCTATCTGCCAGCGAAGAAGGACAAGGATTCGACGTCGGCTCCGATTATCTTCAACTTCTCCCCGTCAGTGGGCTTCGTAGGCGATCGATTTATACTTTCCAGCACAGCAGAGTTGGCCCAGCAGTTGGCTGAGGCACCGAGTACCGAGACTCGCCAGGCTGGTGTGAACACAAGCCTGAAGTTACTTGTTCCTGCAATCAGTGAATCGCTTGCGGACAATCGCGAACAACTGATCTCACAAAACATGCTGGAAGAAGGTCATTCACGTGAGGAAGCGGAAGCCGCCATCGGACTGCTGTTTGAAATCGTGCGGTGTTTCAAAGGCGCCTGGATGAATCTGGAGCGCGTCGACCAGCAGTTATCACTGGGGCTGTCGCTCGAAGTGAATGACTAAAATCCCAGCACGCCAGGCGGGCTAACTGAGGATACGAGTCTTCCATTTTTCCGCGTCGAGTACTTCGCTCAAAAGCATCTGTTGAGTCACCAGAGTCGATCGCTGCAGTTCTTCGCCTGTCTCCGATCGACTTCAGCCAGGATTAACCGTGAGGCATCCTTTAAAATCCGTTTATGCCGATCGCCTTATGCCAGTGCCAAACTTCGCTCCATCATCGTCAGTGCCTGCCAAAGGTTGGCCTGAGTCCACAACAGTGGCGTAATATCGTTTGGAATCCAGACGCCTTTTTCGCAGAAGTATGATTCTGGACAACGGTACTGCGGGAATCGAGCATTCGCCGGAGTCAGCTGCGACAGTGAACGTCGAAGC
>CANHVD010000603.1 GCA_947463775.1 Planctomycetaceae bacterium
AACACAAATCTCACTGGCGGGAGATCCCACGAATGAGGTCCGGAAGCTACTTCAGCGGAATGTCACACACGTTATCACCGGCAACAATCGTAAACTCCAGCCCGCTTGTAGCAGTCTGAGTATACTTCTTGTCGAAGGTCGGCACCGGAGCAGCCTCGTTGCTAACTCCGGCAAGCATTTCATCCGCACTGAGCGATTCGACATCGACGGTGCCCGGTGGCTCCACCAGCACGTTATACGTACCAATCGGAAGTCCATCAAACACCTTTCCCTCCCGATGCCATTCAATGGAATACTTTCCTTCTTCTTTGGTAAATCCGAAGCCAGCATAACCTGTGTCCATCTTCATAAAGATGACCTTGGTTCCGGTGGCAATCTTTTCTCCATTCAGCGTAATCGTTCCGCTGATCTTTCCGATCTCACCGAAATCCGTTCCTCCACAGCCGGGCAGCGACGTCAGCAAAAGCAGACACCCAACGAACGACATCATTCTGACAGACATTTCTTCATATCCCGTATCGATAAATTGTTTTCAAAGCACTGAAAAGGCCGGGACCACGAACGAAAAGACGAGACGCGACACTCGAACTTTGTCAGTCCTGATTCGAGGGATCGTGTTTTGTGGCCCAGCCTGCTTCCATCTGCAAATCATCACAGAGCACTAGTACTCACCCATGACCCGACCGTCATCTCGTGTGGCGAGTTGCTTGAGCGTCTCAAGATGCATGTTGTTGGAGATGAATCGAACAGAACCATCGCTCAACAAGATCTGTACTCCGCCTGTGTGAAGTGAGCTCAGGGGGTTGTTGGCTCCCTGATTGCTTCCCATCCCTGGAAACAGTTCATTCGCAAAGGGTTCCTGATTTGGACTGTAGCGAATGGAAACCATGTTGAAGCAGCGTTCATCGTTCTGAGCCGTGTTGCCCGGATTCAGATTCGGCACCACACCTCGATTGCGAGTTCCCATCAGCCACCCATGAACCGTGCCCGATGGCGCCGGCCACGAAAAGTTACCATCCAGTCGTCGGAGCCGCCCCGACATTTCACCAAGCTGCATGGTGTTGCTGGATCCGTCCGTGCAGTCTCGAAGATTCATTCCCTGATTGGCAATCATCATCCCGCCACCAGAGATCAGCCCCAGAGTTCCATCGTTGTAGACTCGTGTCTCCGTAAACGAAACGGGATCAATCGCTCCGGAAATTCCTGCGTAGTGGGCGAACGGATCACGACCAGTAAAGGTCGGATCACTGATCGGCCCCGCAGATGATGGGCATCGAAAGAATGACATCGGCCCCGCAGCAAGCACTATCGCCTGGTTGGCCGCACCCGCACTGCCGGCAACCTCATTGATATAGCCCGGCGAATTGCCGCTCAGCCGCAGCGACTGATACAGCGCGGCCTGCTCAACATACGGCAGCAACATGCAATAAAAGCTGGGGCCAAAGCTGGTGTTTCCCGTGCCCGATCGAGGCACTGAAGAATGCACAGCGCCCGGCGCGAACTGATTAAATACGTCATGATAATTGTGAAGCGCCAAACCGAGCTGCTTCAGATTATTCTTACACTGCGTCCGACGAGCCGCCTCGCGGGCCTGCTGGACCGCGGGCAACAGCAACGCGATCAGGATCGCAATGATCGCAATTACGACCAACAACTCAATGAGCGTGAACCCACGCGAGCGTTTTTTCATCATCTGGCTCCAAAAAATAAGCAAAATCACAAAGAGAAGGAGAATTCCGTACACTCTCTGGACTCTTCTCCTTCTCCAGTCAAAATTCCCCTGGGAATTTTTTAATCTTCCCACTGGAATCTTCATGATTTCTAAATGCCGGAGATTCCTGAACGCTTTGCGGCATTTCTCCGGGGAATTGTCGCTCGTCCGGGAGAGTATCTGGACACGTGCTTCCTGAACGAAGACGCGCGCCCAAGGGCAATTACTTTGCAGGCCATGTGTCGTAGCGGCCGCGATGGACGCTTTTGGCATGCTGAGATCTTCAGCCAGAATGCCGAAACGCCTGCCGCGTTCCGCCACAAAGTGCGTGCCATTGGCCAGGCATCCGCCGAATCAGTGAATGCCAGCCGACTAGTGATCCCCTGCGGTGTTTATCCCCGTTTCGAAACTCAGGAACGATTTCAAGATGGCCGATCCTGACAAAGAATTCGCCAGGCTTCTGACGATCCATGACCGCGAGCTGCGCCGCTACATTTCACTCTTTGTGTCGCGGCGGGACGACGTCGAAGAAGTCCTGCAGCAGACCGCGATCATGCTTTGGGAAAAATTTGCGGAGTACGATCCGCAGCGAGAATTTCTTCCGTGGGCGATTCGGTTTGCCTACTTCGAAATACTCAACTTCCGCAAACAGATCGCTCGACGCCGTTTTCAGCATAGCGAAGAAACACTGCTCGCACTGGCCGAAACGCGAGATGATCTGGCCGAAGAGCTCAACCGCCGCCGCCTGGCTCTGAAACATTGTCTCACAAAGCTGAATGCTCACGATCGTTCACTGTTGGAGCGACGCTACAGCGATTCTTCCAGTGTTAAGTCTCTGGCCGAGGAGACTGGGCGAACCGTGAAAGCACTTTATCGTCGACTGGATCGGCTGCGGCAACTAATTTATGAATGTGTGGACAGCAGGATCGCTTCTGACGCGACACTCGAGTAACTTGTGAAATGGAGTTGACTAATGCCTGAGCCATGGGTGCCGGATCCTGAAAGCGAGGATCTGATTCTGCGTCGCTTTGATGAACGACTGACAGAAGCTGAGTTTGCCGCCTTCGATGAGCGGCTGCGTTCTGACGCAGCGTTTCGACAGCATTATGTCCTAATGGCCGACCTGAACGCATGCCTCTACGATGAGCTCTCGGAAGTCCCGATGCGGCTCACGGCTGCCGAGGCAAAGAATCGAACCACATGGACCTCTCGTGCCATCAGCTGGAGCTGTCTCGCCGCCATTGTTGCCGCGATGCTCGCAGCGATCTGGCCATCCGGAATTCAGACAGATGTCGTTCCCGACACAACCGCAGTCAACAGTACTCCCTCGCCGAACGCTGCTCCATTGGTTGCTGATGAAGCGGGCGCGCGTTTTCTTGCCGACGAAAGTGCGAATGCGCAGGATGCGGCTGTGCTGGTGATGACGGATGGGCAGACGCCTGGTCCTCTTGTGGCCGGGTTTCGCTTCAGACCAGGTATGCTGAAGCTGGACCGGGGATACATGCAGATTGAATTCATCAGCGGCGCTGTGGTCGGGCTGACGGGGCCAGCGGAGTTCCGAATAGAATCCAGCAGCGCGGCGACCATTTTCTCCGGTCAGGCGGCCGCAAATGTTCCCGAACGCGCGCGAGGATTTGTGCTGAATACGCCCAGCGCGGCGGTCGTCGATCTGGGCACCGAGTTCGCTGTGGAGATTGATAGTTCCGGCAATACAGAAGTCGAAGTGATCAGCGGGGAAGTGGAGCTCTCACTACTTGGCGATGACGGCAGCACGCTTCTCAGTGAACGCGTTAACGATTCCAGAGTTGTACGTGTCGACAGGGATGAGCTGAAACTCACGGAGATGGGCCGGGAGTCCGAGCCAATGTCACAACTGCGTGCCATCCCGGAGACGCCCCTGACAGTGTCAGACAAGTATGTTCAATCCGTCCTGGACTGTCGCCCACTCATTTATTGGCGGTTCGAACAATCAGACCAGAATCGAATTCGGAACGAAGTCAGCGAACAGTGGCCTGCGATCGTGTATGCAGCCGAATCGGAACCTGAAGGGCTCCGCATTGCCGAGGGCTGCGCACGATTCCGCCGAACGAACGCTTCGCGATTCTTTCGCACCGACGAAAGCCTTCCGAATCTCAACGCCGGCGACTATTCCATCGAGCTGTGGATTCGACCGGATGACCTGTCACATTCCACGTGCCTGGGGATCTTTCCGGAAAGTGAACCGGACGCTCGCACTCATCTGAATGTGATCGAAATCGCCACAGAGACATTTCTGATCCATGAGCCAGGGGCCATCAGGTTTCTTCACCGGAATCCTCCGGAACAACAATGGAAGCTGGGAACCAATGCGTTCTCGAAAGGCATTTGCACACCCCATCAGTGGCAGCATATTGTCGCCGTGAAACAGTCTGCCAGCATGGCCCTGTACTACAACGGCCAGTTGGCCAGACGTGTGGATCTCAGCGATGCGAATGGCCCCGGTTCGTATCGGCTTCTGGCTGGTCAGCTCAATCC
>CANHVD010000604.1 GCA_947463775.1 Planctomycetaceae bacterium
GCACCGATACACTGAATTTCACCACGGCTCAGAGCTGGCTTCAGCACGTTTGACGCATCAATCGCGCCTTCAGCACCGCCGGCACCGACCAGAGTATGCAATTCGTCGATGAACAGAATCGTGTTCTTGGCACGACGAACTTCGTTCATCACGGCCTTGATACGTTCTTCGAACTGGCCGCGATACTTCGTGCCCGCAACCATCATCGCGAGGTCAAGCACGATGATTCGACGGTCTGCCAGAATGTCTGGCACGGCATTGTCGACAACCATCTGAGCAAAGCCTTCGACGATTGCCGTCTTACCAACCCCGGCTTCTCCGAGAAGAACAGGATTG
The DNA here is from genome assembly GCA_947463775.1 of Planctomycetaceae bacterium. Classification (GTDB taxonomy): domain Bacteria; phylum Planctomycetota; class Planctomycetia; order Planctomycetales; family Planctomycetaceae; genus SXXK01. The sequence goes on from CANHVD010000604.1 coordinate 337, forward strand.
TTCTTCTGGCGTCGGCACAGGATCTGGATGACTCGTTCAATTTCACGTTCTCGACCGATGACCGGGTCGAGTTTTTTCTGCTTAGCCAGTTCGGTCAGGTCACGACCAAAGCTGTCCAAAGCTGGAGTCTTGCTGCGGCTTGCACCCTTGGCTGCCGCTCCGGTACCAGCTGCTGCTCCGCCACCGCCACGTTCTTCTGAACCCGGCTCGGCAGACTCCATGCCATGACCCAGCAGGTTCAGCACTTCGTCGCGCACATCTTCCAGCTTCATGCCAAGATTCATCAGAACCTGAGCAGCGACGCCTTCCTGTTCACGCAGCAGGCCCAGCAACAGATGCTCGGTGCCGACGTAATTATGGTTGAGGTTTCGAGCCTCATCCATGGCGTATTCAATGACTTTCTTCGCACGAGGCGTCTGAGGCAGCTTGCCCATCGTGACCATATCAGGTCCCGTCTGGACAATCTTCTCGACTTCGATGCGGATCTTTCGAAGATCGACGTCAAGATTCTTCAGCACGTTGGCTGCAACGCCTGAACCTTCCTTGACGAGACCAAGCAGGATGTGTTCCGTGCCAATATATTCGTGATTGAATCGCTGAGCTTCCTGATTAGCCAGCTGCATTACTTTACGAGCACGATCTGTGAAGCGTTCGTACATTCGACTTCCTCGTTTTCGAATCTTTCCGAAGTCCCAAAAGCAGTTCGCTTTCAGGAACCAATTGTTCCGCGACTCACCGAGTCAGCAACATATCCATTTAATTTCACGGATGTTCCCCTGTGGGACTCACACCCTCGATTCTGGTTGGCTGAAGGTCTCCGGTGAACCGGAGACCACCTCCCTGAACTCTAGCGCCGAAACGAACGCATTTAACGAAATTCTGCAGAAGTTTGGTGATTGCAACGCCTGACGTGTCGGAAAAGTCTGAGCGTTCCAGCATTCTGGCAAACACTCGCCCCTGAAAACCCGCACTACTTTGACAGTCAGAATCGTGGCAATTGCCTCAACCGCAAAACCCCTTACAACCTACGCCGCCACATTGACATTCGTTTGTTCAGAACTGACAACACCAAATGGCAGAGCGAATTGCATACCGGATTCTAGGGGGCATTGTTCAACGGGACAAGACAAGGGATCTGCCGATTCGAAACATCGAGATCTTCGGAGTACGTTTTTCGAACCCTCAAAGGCGTGTTGATTCAATCCTAAACCGCTGCGTCAGTTCTGAAGTTGGGCTGTTTAAGACCGTCGGGCATCCAAGCGGCAAGAACAACAGGAAGTATCACAGCCCGACGCGTCAACGAGGGATACACGCAGACATTGGCAAAACGCCAAATCGCAATCCCTGACTGACGTTTCCGCTTGTGAAAATGCCTTGGGTCAACTCGCACTGAACTGCCATCGCTGGCGATTCGATTGGCCTTGTGTCAGTTGAACGGGTCTCAGTGCGTAGATCATTCTATGCACCCCGCGAACTGAGCGTGCGGCTTCGTGATTTGGTGTCAGCCGGGCTTGTTCGGCTGGCTTCAGGCCGAATTCGATTCGAAAGCTGACCAACATTTCTCACTGAAGTCGGCTCTCCGAACGGGATTTCTTCTTCCGGACAAGACTATCCGGATCACTTCCGACTATCATACAAGCGTGTGCAGCGACATTCTTGTGGTCCGCCATTTTCAAATTGAACGCCGTTGAGAGGAACGCCTTCGTGATTATTACAGGAATTGACGTGTGTCCGTTGACGGGGGCAACAGTTGACGGTGGCTGGCCACAGGGGCATGAGCCTCAGGAGAATCTGCATACACTGGTAATTGTGCACACAGATTCAAAACACATCGGTTTTGGCAGTTGCTTCACGTCCGGAAAACTGATCGTCGGAGCTGTCGAACTGCTGTGGCCGCTGCTGAAGGGCGAACTGGCGATTGAACCAGAACGCGTGTCCGAAAAACTCCACCAGTCGACATTCTGGCAGGGGCGAGGCGGCTCGGTGACGCATGCCATCAGCGGCATCGACATTGCCTTGTGGGACTTAATGGGCAAGGCCTGTGGCCAGCCTGTTTCGCGTTTGATGGGTGGCAATTATCGAGATCGCATCAAGCCCTATGGTTCCATTCTTTTTGATGAACCAGAGGCACTGGCAAAGACTCTGGAAAGCGTTGTCGCTCGCGGTTTCAAAGCCATCAAAATGGGCTGGCGTCCGTTCGGTCGACGCGATCGAGCTTTCGATGAACTCCTTGTTCAAACCGCGCGGGATACCGTTGGTGATGATGTTGAACTCATGGTCGACGCCGGCGGCAGCGAACAGTTCTGGCCACACGGAACGAACTGGGCACGCAACACGGCGATGATGCTGGCGGATTACGACATCACCTGGTTTGAGGAAGCTCTGCCGCCAGACGATATCAACGGCTTTGTCGAGTTGACTCGTGTGTCGCCGGTGCCAATTTCTGGTGGCGAAGTGCTGACTCGACGCCAATCGTTCCAGCCATGGCTGGAGCGTCATGCCTTCGACATTATTCAGCCGGACGTGACCAAGAACGGTGGCCTGAGTGAATTCCGCCGCATCGCTCAGTTGGCTCAGGATCACAATGTTCAGGTGGTTCCTCACGGCTGGAACACGGCCGTTGGTCTTGCGGCTGACCTGCAGATTTCCGCGTTTCTACCGGTTGCTCGTTACGTCGAGTATCTGACGCCGTGTGCTTACATTGACGAACTTCCCGCCGATCCTTTTGTGATCGACAGTGAAGGATTCCTGCAGATCCCGGCTCGACCGGGGTTAGGCATCGACATCGATCCTGCTCGATTGAAGCGGTTCTGTCCGGATAGGATTGAGTTTCGGTAAGGGCACGCACGGCAGAACCGAGAACGTTCCTCGGAATCCGCGTCGTGTCGTTCACGTTCTAAATTCGGAGAGCGGAGGGTGTGAACCCTCCGAGTTTCTTGTTCTGTGCTTTATCTTCGCGTTGGGTGGCAAGGAATCGCATTCGGTGGGCTGACGCCGCACCGCTCGCCTGTCTGCGTTCGGCGAGCGGAGGGTGTGAACCCTCCGAGTTTCTTGTTCTGCGCTTTATGTTCGCGTTGGGGCGCAAGGAATCGCCCTCGGTGGGCTGACTAACGCCAGGTTCCCGTCACGGGATTGATCCAAACGACCAAGGGATGCTCCTGACGTTCGATGTAATCGATTGTATTAAGGATCGCAGGCAGGTCGCTCTTCTTTCGTTTCGAACCCGACTCGGTCCACCACGTTCCTGAAGCAGGCTTGGTATAGGTTTTGTTTAGCCGCCGACTTCCCCAAGCCTTGAAATCACGCAGCAGGTTTTCTGGATCCGGGTCGTCAGGTACACCGATCAGTGAGTGAATATGGTTGCCCATGATCGCTGTCGCCACCAGTAGCCATTTCCGATGTTCACAGGTTTCGTGAAACTGCAGCAACAAGTCTTTCCCCTGTGGCTCTGTAAGCAGAATTGGCGGGCCAACCAAGGCCTTCCTCGCGGCTTCCGTCAAACCTCGAATTGGCGGAGTGCGTGGAGTGCCCAATTGATCTTCTTCAATTCGATGATCGTGATTCGGCAGACGGATGCGTGTTACAGAGCCTCGCTCGTCTCCGGGCAACCATTGGCCATAGGTTGTCCATGTCAGATGCCAGGATCGGTCTATCCCTTTCATTGATTGTTATCCGCGTTCGGCGAGCGGAGGGTGTGAACCCTCCGAGTTTCTTGTTTTGTGCTTCATCTTCGCGTTGGGTCGCTGGGAATCGCCCTCGGTGGGCTGACGCCGCACCGCTCGCCTGTCTGCGTTCGGCGAGCGGAGGGTGAACCCTCCGAGTTTCTTGTTTTGTGCTTCATCTTCGCGTTGGGTCGCTGGGAATCGCCCTCGGTGGGCTGA
>CANHVD010000605.1 GCA_947463775.1 Planctomycetaceae bacterium
GCCGGTTGACGTAGACACATACTCGACCTGAGGCAGCTCGGGATAGAACTGATCGATCGCTTCACTGTGGAACAGTCGTCCTCGGAAGTAATCGAACGGCAGATTGATCAGCAGGTCGAAGATCGCATGACTCAGGTAAGGAGCCAGAATCTGGGTCTGCTGGTTAAGCATTCCATACGGACACAGAGCAAGTTCTCGACGAACACGGTTGTAAAAGAAGAATGGAGCTGCAGGATTCGGCAGGTCCGCATATTGATCCAGCTCACTCGACAGGCGAGTCACCGCGAGATCTCGATTCCAACGCTCACGATAGGTTGGCGTGAGACTCGTTGTCAGATAGCCATCGTCCGCCAGAAGCCAGCCGGACAATTCTGCCAGCTCACGTTTGCGAAACTGATCCAGCATCTTGTTGTCGTTGTAAACGCCGCAGGAAAAGATGTCGCCGGCAATGCCGTCCCACGATGCCGCAAACTTCTGTTCATCCAGCCATCGCGCGACGGGAACCATCTGAGCATGCTCATCCGCGCAGAAGCTGGTGAGCAGATCTTTCTGCATCTCGTCGGCAAATCGATCTTCCGATTGTTCAATAATCGTGTGCGGCAGTTTCAACTCAGCCGTGATGCGTGATGCAATCTCTGCGTCGGTGCTTGGCCGGGGCGGTGCAGAACGAGCCGTCACGACCATGGACGGATTTCGCCCGGCTCGCACGAGCGCGTAGAGAATGTGGCGTGAGTCGCGTCCGGCAGAAAGCGGCACGCACATGCGTTCGGAGGCCGCCGGAACCATCGCTTCGACGACTTCCTGAAATCGAACGCCGTATTCATGAACGGCTTGTTCTCGGCTAAGCGTTGAAACCGTCTCGGAGATCGGTGGTGCCAATCTTCGAATCGAAGGAGTTCCGTCGGACCATGTCAGTTGGCTTCCGGCAGGGAGCAGACGAACTGCCTTGAAAGGAGTGTCGTTGCCAATGTAGTAGCCCAGGCGAATAAAGACAGCAACAGCTGCATCGTCCAGGTCCGTCGCCGCGCCCGCTCGAATCAGTTCGAGAGCAGAAGTACTGACACCAAAACCGGATGGGAGTTGAGCGTAGTAGACTGGCAGAAAGCCAAACCGGTCGTTGCGGACAGTCAACTGGCGACCATCCCAATTCCATTCGGCCCAGACGCCTTCGCCGTCGCTGACTCCGGATCCGGAGTAGCGGTACCCCAGTGAAGCCAACGATTTTCCGATGGCGTCGAATGAACCGGAGGGCTGCCGAGAAAGAATCAGAGTCGCCTGGCGGTCTGGATTGGGGTGCAGCATGGGTAGGTTCAGTTCCGGGGGGCGTTGACGCAGAATGTCTCTGGGGGACATCACAAGGTGTCCCAACTACAGAGATAGGACCTGAACTGCGGTGCTTTGACTCTTTTTGCTGGTAGTTGCGGAATCGGATGTTGCCAAAGATCATCACTCCGTCACAGACCGGAGCTTTGATCAAACATCAGCCCGGAGCAAAAGTAGGACTCTGGAGGACTTGTCGATTTTTGGCATCTCAGAAAACATCCCAAATGTCGCATATTGCCAGCACGCCGCATTTGCCCGAGCATATTCTTCTTCACCAGCCGGACATCTGGTTCCTTTCGGGAAGGAAAACGACATTGGGAAGGGTTTGCCTTTGAGTCGTGGAATCCGGTATGGGTAACCTGTTTGCATGGTGGCATGAGCCCGATCGAATTGTCGAATCGGGTGGAGTCAAACAACTGAGAAGTCTGCGAACGGACGCGCGGCTCTCCGGATATTTCGGAGTTCTATCGTCATGCGTTTCAAAAGCGTTCTTGCAGCGATCGCTGCCGTCGTTTCATTCCCGAGCTTTGGCTTTGCGGGATTGTGTGGCGTTCCTTCTTACAATTGTTGTCCAACTGTCGCTTGTGCTCCGGCTTCGTGTTACACGACATGCCGCGTCGCGACTGAGACCTGTTACCGCACGGTCTGCGAAACAGTTTATGAGCCGCAGGAATACACCTCGACTCGCACTGTTTGCGAAAACGTTTTCGAAGATGTGCAGCAGACCTGCTATCGCACTGTGACTGAAACAGCTTACCGCGAAGAAGCGTACACAGTTTGTCGACCGGTCACCGAAACGGCTGTCCGTCAGGAAACATATTGCGTTCAGCGACCTGTTGTAGAAACGCTGTATCGCACCTGCAACTACACTGTTCAGCGTCCTGTCTGGGAAGAACAGGTTCGTGAGTGCCGCTACACGATTCAGCAGCCAGTCTGTGAAACCATTCAGCAGGAATGTCGGCAGACTGTCATGAAGTGCGTGACGGATACAATTCAGCAGGAACGCTGCTACACGGTGATGCGTCCTGAAACCCGCACTCGCTGCGTTCAGCGTAACGTTGGTCAGTGGGTGACACAGACTCAGTGCATTCCCGGCCCAAGGATTCCCCGAGTTGTCTGCGGTCCCTGTGGTCCTCAGGTCTGCATGACTCAGTGCCCACCTCGCCAGGTCTGTCGACGGGTTTGGTGCCCTCAGGTTGTTCAGGAGCAGGTTCCTTACACCGTGATGGTTCCTCAGGTTGTACGTCAGCAGTGCCCCGTTCAGGTCACTCGCTATGTTCCTGAAGTTGTCGTAAAGACGGTTCCGGTTCAGGTCACTCGTATGGTTGCGAAGGAAGTTGTTCAAAAGATTCCATACCGAGTATGCCGGATGGAGTGCGAAACGAAGACTCAGCAGATTCCTTATCAGGTCTGCAAGATGGTTTCAGAACAGAAAACTCGCGACATTCAGTATTCGGTTTGCAAGATGGTCAGCGAAACCTGTACTCGCAAGGTTCCTTACTGTGTGAATCGTCAGGTTCCTTACACGACGACTCGCCGAGTTTGCCGCCAGGTCACCAAAGAAGTTCCTGTCACATGCACTCGAATGGTCGCTCGTCAGGTGATGCGACAAGTTCCTTACACTCGATGCGTGCTGATTCCTGAAACCGTCTGCTGCACCTCAACGTGTGCTCCAGGGGCAAACGGAGTCATGGGCAGCTGCGGAACCGGCAACTGTGCTGGAACTCCAGTCGAAGCCGGAAAGCCAATCGCACCGGTTGCTGATCCTGCTGCTAACTAGTTTTCAACAAACCACAATCATTTCAAAAGCCCGACTGCTTCTGCAGCTCGGGCTTTTTTCATGTCGTGTGGGCCGACTTAACCGCAGAGAAAACAGCTTCTTGCTGTCAATCAGCTGCGGTGTCATCGAGTCAAAGGCTGGCGGTTCATTCAGGCAGCAGTGACTTCTGCGGCGGAGCGGGCTTTTTCTTTCTTGCTGAAAGAGGTTTTCCTTCGGCTGTCGACGGAGCACTGACCTTGGGTTCCGGAGCACCGTCCAGTTTGTCACCGATAGCAATGTTGGCCAGTCGCTGTGTGCCCATCGCGACGTACTCTTTTGATAACTCGCACGCCAAAAATCGCCGATTCAGTTTCTTGGCGACGGCGATGGTCGTCGCGCTGCCAGAGAACGGATCGAGGACCACTTCGCCTTCATTCGAACAGGCTCGAATGATACGCCCCAGCAGTTGCTCAGGCATCTGACATCCATGAAACCCGGCACGCTCTTTGAACGTTCCGGCCACGCGAGGAAAATACCAGGTGTCTTCATCGGCGTTGAATCCTTCCGGACAATCCTGAGGACGCAGAATCCAGGTGTCATCGGGCAGACGGCCCTTGCTCTCCGCTCGCTTATCGTTGTAAACCAATTGCCGCGCGGAGGGCACTCGGATGTCGTCGCCGTTGAAGGTGAAACAATCCGGATGGCGAACAAAGTGGAAAATGTGAGCGTGCGATCGCGTGAACTTCATCTTGCAGTTCACTCCGAACGTGTAGTACCACACAACCCAGCTTCGGCAGACGAAACCCAGCTTCTGAGCTTCAATCTTCAGCTCCGCTGCATACTCATCACCAATCGCCAGCCAGAACGCGCCGGCAGGGCTTAGGACTCGATGAATCTGAGCCATCCATGCCCTGGACCATTCGATGTACTTTTCGCTGTCGAGCCGATCGTCATACTCGTCGTATTCGTAACCGATGTTGAACGGAGGATCTGCGAAAGCCAGATGGACGCAGCCATCCGGGATCTGGGACAGTGTCTGAACGCAATCGCCCTGATGGATTTTCCCCAGCCACTCTTCCGGAATCGGGACGGTTGCTTCGGGAGTGGGAACGGATTTTTTCCGCGGGGAAGCCA
>CANHVD010000606.1 GCA_947463775.1 Planctomycetaceae bacterium
GACCTTTGAGATCGAAAACAAGGTTCGGCGAGTTCGCGGGGCAAAGACTCTGGAGGAATACCGCAAACGTGATGGCGACGCGGTGATGGATTTCGCCGCAGAACTGCTAGAGGAGTTTGGCTATAGCCGCTTCAACTGCCCGCACATATTTCTGATCGTGGCGGTAAACCCCAAAGACGATTGGCCACTCGGTGTGGGCGGTGTGTTCAATGGAGGCTACAACACAGGTGGCGGAGCTACGATGATGTCGACCGACGCCTTTGTGAAAAAGCCCAACGCTCAATCAACACTTGAACATGAACTCGGCCACACTTTCGGCCTTCCACATGTTAGTTCGTATGGGATTGAAATGAACGGCAACAACCCGTCCATGATGTCCTATAACCCAGCACACTGGAGTCGAGGATTCGAGCCGTCACTGCAGCCGGCCACGTTCATTCCGGAAGACATTCGAGGACTGGCTTTGAATGATCGAGCGATCCCGAATCTTGAGTTTTCGGCGACCAAAGACGTACCCGCTGACTACCAACTGTTCTGGACTCCAATGCCGTTTGGGGCCATCAAACTGGAAGGCCAGCCGGATTATGCTATTGAAGTGAAGAGCAATGCCGGAGCCGCGTTCAATTCAAAGCTTGAAAGCTGCGTGGTTGGCCATTTTCGTGCAAGCCCCGGCCCAACGCTCTACTACGACGCAGGATCCATGTGGCACTCGGAACCGGTTGAGGGAAACATAACACTGGACCTGACGTTTCCGTTTCCCGTGGAGCTGACCAGAATTCGACTCTACTCCGGCCACAGCGGGCAATACCATCCCGTCAAAGCGTTTTCAGTCTCGGTCCCGACAGCTACCGGAAGCCAGAATTCCCTCGCAAATCATGAGATGAAATCCTTCGACGGCGAAGCCACCTTTCCCGCAACTGAGTCTCAGCAGTGGCATCTGGAGTTAACTCCGAGCGAATCAAAAACCATCGTCCTTCGCGGCCTGCGTTTCTACTCCGGCACGACGGAAATCTTCCCGCCTCAACTGTGTCTTGTGGAATGAGTCAAAGTCGCCCCAGCCTTGGACTGCTGCAGCCCGCTGCAGCTTTCCGCTCCACAGCCTGCTGTGGAACGAGGACACTGAGTCCAACACGCATTCGAGCCGCGTGGTTTGGCAGCAGGCTGCCGGCACCAAAGCGGCAGCGGGCTGCCGCAGTCCAAAGAGGGAGCATCTGCTCCGCGGACGTTGGCTGGAACTTACTTCCTGTTGATGTTCTTCCCCTGACCAGCCGCTAACTCAGAATATCGCTGACAATCCTCGCGGGGCGGTTCGCCGTGATCACCTGAGGCTGACCATTGTGATGAAAAATCACCTGAGAATGATCCAGTCCAAACAGGGACATGAGTGTTGCCTGGTAGTCGTTGGGTGTGACGACATTCTCCACAGCTTTGTGCCCGAACTCATCAGTCGCACCATAGGCTAAGCCGCCTTTAAGTCCACCACCGGCCATCCAGATGCTGAAGCCCTGACCATTATGATCGCGACCAGCCGCCGCGGGATCGCCCATGACCTGTGTCACCGGAAGCCGTCCAATTTCTCCTCCCCAATGCACGATCGTCGAATCCAGCATGCCACGTTGCTTCAAGTCTTTCACCAGAGCCGCCGCAGGCTGATCAACTCGCTTGCAGACAGCGGGCAGGGCCGTCCGAATACTTCCATGGTTGTCCCAGGGCTGACCTCCGAGAAATAACTGAATAAACCGAACGCCTCGCTCGACAAGTCGACGAGCGATCAAGCAGCGAGTTCCATACTCGCGAGTTGCATCCTGATCGATTCCATACATCGTCTGAGTTGCCTGCGTCTCCTTGCTGATGTCCAGTGCTTCGGTGGCGGCCGTCTGCATCCTGGCAGCAAGTTCGTAGCTGGCAATACGAGCATCCAGATCCGGATCTCCTCCGCTCTGCTCAAGATGTCTTTGGTTTAACTTCTGTAAGAGGGCAAGATTCTGTTGTTGCAAAGTTCCCTTCAGATGCGACGGAGCCGCCAGATTCAGAATGCGAGGCTCCTTGGGTCGAAGTACGGTCCCCTGAAACAACGGCGGCATGAAGCCATTGGACCAATTATTGACTCCATCAACCGGATGACCATCCGGATCTGTCATGACCATATACGCAGGCAGATCCTGCGTCTCAGATCCCAGAGCATATAAGAGCCATGAAGCCAGATGCGGACGCCCGAGAACTCCCGGAATCCCACCATGGAAATATCGGATCGAGACCTCATGCCCGTTGGCTCCGGTGTGCATGCTGCGAATCAGACAAATATCGTCAACGATCTCCGCAGTATGCGGCAGCAGTTCGGAGATCTCTGTCCCGCACTGCCCATGCTTCCGAAACTTGAAAGGGCTTCCCAGCAACTTCTTGCTGGCCTGATTCACGAAGCTGAACGCAACATCTCCGGTGTAATCTGTGCCGTCATATTTTGTCAGCTCGGGCTTGGGATCCGTCAAATCCATGTGGGACGGACCACCATGCTGAAACATGGAGATCATCGCGCGAGCTTTCGCGGGTTGCTGAGGTTGCCGCAGATGCAGATCCGTGACAGGCTTCTGCTTGATCACCGGCGGAACCGCCTGCACCCCTTCCTGTTGCATCAGCCACGCGAGTGCGACAGAGCCAATTCCCATGGCATTGTTCTGCAGAAACTCACGGCGTGAGAATGGATTGATTGGATTCATAGGAATAGCTTTAAGGCAGGACCCGAAGGAAGGAACGCAGGGCAGTGGGGAGGCTGGGAGAGAAATTCGAGGGAGGGATAACCAAGCAAACTCTTGTCGACGAACTAAAACTGGCGACTTCAGTTTTCTATGTTGATGATCATGATCTCAGAAACCAGTATTGAAAAACTATTTGACGTACAAAAACTCATTTGATGTCAGCAGGACCTGGCACAGATCAACCATCGCTTGTTGAGTGCCAGTCAAACCAGAAGGAATTTGCTCCTGGTGAGCCTGAAGGTACTCCATCTGACCTGCCAGAAATGACATCGCCGCGACAAGTTCATCCGCTTCCGGCTGGCGGCAATAAGCCAATTGCCAGGCATGCGTCACCTGACCAACGATCACACTGACGGGCTCCGGCGGCCCATAAAATTCCGTGGCGGAACTGAACGAACGGGCAACACCATCACTCGTCGTGAGTGTCAGTTTAACCGGCCATTGAAACGAATCTGACGTGTGATGCTCCAGACAGTCCACGATGAAATCAATCGTATCGCCTGCTTCAACAACTACTGATCCAACCGGAGTTTCCACCGGAGCATTCAGGCTCTTCCACTCCGCCAATAATCCACTCCCATCAGCAGCGCCACGACTGGTGACAATTCGCCCGCGGACTCCATCACCGTTGTCACTACCATGATGCAGCGTTCCCGCGATAGTTAGATTGCCAGACGCTGGAGCAACCCAACGACGGATTACAGCACGCCCTGGCTGATCGGGATGACCTCCGCTGGCATGCAACAACACATATCCCAAGGCAGGATCAGGAAGCGTCGCACTGGCCTGATATTGCGAACCCGTAAAATGGGGCAGGGCAGTGAATGGTTCCGTCTTCTTCGTGGTTTCGTTCATGCTGCCATAACCATACTGCCACACATCCAGGGGTGCTGACGGCAACGTCGGTAACGCAGCCAATTGCTCAGCGGTCGCCATTGAAGCTTCTTTGCGGCTACGTTCTGCCAATGCCGCAGCGTGACTCAGAATTGTCCCGGAGTTCATCATCATCAGCGATTGAGTGGCAACTGTAGAGACAGGGCGCCGTTCACAATTCACTTCCATCACCGGAGCATCAAAGGCCTGCAGCATTGCAACAGGTTGAGATCTCCGGACCTTGACGTACAGACTTCGACGAGTCTCCTTGTCATCAATCACGACCTGGCCAGCATCGTCTTCCACAATCGGAGCCGGTGCGCCAAACTGTTGAGCACTCAGCCGACCTGTCGCAGCAAGCAATCGATCGCGAACCAGTTCCGCATCGAGCCTTGCAATTATCTGACGAGAATAAAACCGATTGTCAGGATCCAGCGTCTCATGCATCGCAACCTTGCGAGAAGACTGCCTCCAGGCGGTCGACGACAGTATCAGGCGATGCAAATGCTTGACACTCCAGCCACTTTGCACGAATTCATCCGCGAGCCAGTCGAGCAATTCGGGGTGCGTCGGGGCAACACCCA
>CANHVD010000607.1 GCA_947463775.1 Planctomycetaceae bacterium
CCCTGGTGTGATTCCGATGCTGCTCATGATGATCCCGGCGATGCTGGCAGCGCTATCGGTCGTTCGGGAGAAGGAGCTGGGGTCGATCATCAACCTGTACGTGACTCCCGTGACGCGCAGTGAGTTTCTGCTGGGGAAGCAACTGCCCTACATTGTTCTCGCGATGTTCAATTTTCTGCTGATGACTATTCTGGCCGTGACAGTGTTCAGCGTTCCGGTCAAGGGCAGCTATTTGGCACTCGCCGTCGGTGCGTTGATCTTTGTGATGTTCTCGACTGGCTTTGGGCTGTTCGCTTCGACATTCACAAAAAGCCAGATCGCGGCACTCTTTGCAACGATGTTCGGAACGATGATTCCGACCGTTCAGTTTGCCGGACTGATCAACCCCGTTTCGTCACTTGAAGGTGTTGGTGCGATCATTGGTCGCATGTATCCGGCGTCTCATTTTCTGATCATCAGTCGTGGCGTGTTCAACAAGTCGCTCGGCTTTTTCAGTCTCAGCTCATCATTCTGGCCCATGATGCTGGCCGTGCCGGTGATCCTTGGTGTGTCTGTTCTGTTGCTGAAGAAACAGGAGACGTAACCTCATGTCACACGCGAGCAACATCTATCGACTGGGCACGAAAGAACTATGGAGCCTTGCACGAGATCCGATCCTGCTTGGTCTGATCGTCTACACGTTCAGCTTCTCGATCTACATTTCCGCCACCGCCAAACCAGAAACTCTGCATAACGCGCCGATTGCGATCGTGGATGAGGATGATTCACCATTGTCGGCCAGTATCATTTCGGCATTCTATCCGCCGCGATTCAAGTCGCCCCGGATGATCACTCAGGCCATGATTGATGGCGGAATGGATGCCGGAGACTTTACGTTTGTGGTGGACATTCCCCCGGACTTCCAACGTGATGTTCTGGCTGGCAAGTCCCCGGCGATTCAATTGAACGTGGATGCGACAAGAATGAGTCAAGCCTTTGTCGGCAGCAGCTACATCCAGCAAATGGCGATGGATGAAGTCAATGAGTTCACTCAGCGGCGCAAAGGTACGACACCGGCCGCCATAGGTCTGGCTCTTCGAGCCCGCTTCAATCCCAATCTGGAACAGGCCTGGTTTGGCTCACTGATAGAAATCATCAACAACGTAACAATGTTGTCGATCATCCTGACAGGAGCCGCGCTGATTCGGGAACGCGAACACGGGACCATTGAGCATCTGCTGGTCATGCCGGTCACTCCTGCAGAAATCATGCTGGCGAAGGTGTGGTCGATGGGGGCGGTGGTGCTGTTGGCGGCCGGGCTTTCGCTGGTCTTTGTCGTGCAGGGGCTCATCCGAGTTCCAATCGAGGGCTCTGTCAGTCTGTTTCTTGTCGGGACGGCCCTGCATTTGTTTGCAACCACATCGCTGGGAATCTTTATGGCGACGCAGGCTAACTCCATGCCGCAGTTCGGAATCCTCGCGGTTCTCGTGATGATGCCACTCCAGCTATTGTCAGGCAACGCGACACCTCGCGAAAGCATGCCGGACTTTATTCAGAATTTAATGCTCATCGCACCAACGACGCATTTTGTGGCGATCGGTCAGGCCATTCTTTTTCGAGGAGCCGGGTTTGCCGTCGTCTGGCCATCATTCGTTGCGCTGCTGCTCATTGGCGGGGCATTCTTTCTTATTGCTCTGAATCGGTTCCGCAGGTCCATCAGTCAGATGACCTGATCGAATGTTCTGCACCGGACCTGTTTGAGCAGATTAGTAGCAACGGTCAGGCTTTAATTCTCGGCCAGCCGTGGACGAACGGATTATCGTCAGAGTCAGGAAAGCTCGCTCGCCATTTCTCAACAGTGTTTATAGAGCGTCGTTATGAAAGACATTTGGGTCGGGAGATAAAGCTATTCATCATCGGAATAACCGTCACTATTACTTATTATGATTAAGTCGGATAATACAATGCAGAGTCGGGTTGTTAATGTTTCGGCAGCAGTTACCATGAAGGTCTGAGATGAGTGACGAGAATCACTTATCGCGGGCAATAATTTCGGATGACTAAATAAATCGCAAACCAGTACTATGCTGGCGGGCGAATTTACGAGTAAGCCGACATGGACTGAATCTTCACTTGAAGATTTAGTTCATGTCGGCTTTTTTCGTTGCGCTTCGCATTAGCGTGGCCATCGAGTGAAAGGAACTCTCCTGTGAGTCAGATTTCGACGTGGATTGGTCGCTGGTGGGCTCGCCCGGAGAAGACATTGACCAGACGCAACGCGCAGCCGTTCGCTTTTCGACTGCGGGTGGATTCAACGCTGATGAATCCGGGTGCCCCGAATATGAGTTGCACGGCACTGGAAGTCAGGCGGATCAGAGAAAGCAACGGTACTGAGCCTGCGACGAGGACTCTTGTTCGCTCATGTGTGGCCGGCCACACCGTAAAGATTTTACTCCTGAAGCATGCATGAGGCTGCAAGGGAATCGGTTGAAACAGGGCTGAACAATGCAGCTCATTGTAAACCAGAAATTCGGGCGTTGCTCACTTAAACAGGGAGGTTGAGATGTTGGTTTTGACGCGGAAGAAAGCGGAATCGATTGTCGTGTTTCGTTCGGACGGCGAAGACTCCGGGATCAGAATTGTTGTGCTGGAGATCTCCAGGGGAATCGTAAAGCTGGGGATCGAAGCTCCTCCCGATGTTTCTATTCATCGAATGGAAGTTTGGGAACGAATCAAAGAATCCCACGCGGCCTTAAAGGCGTCGTGAAGAGTTATCAGACCACGATTCTTCGGAGCACGTTGCCGGCTGATCGTTGGCCTATTTGTTTAATCAATTGTGATGAAGTTTTGTAGCTACTTATAGGAGTTAAAGAATGTTTGGAATTCGTTTATCACTGGCAGTACTTGGTACGGCTCTTGTTCTGGGTTCGACAGCCTCAGAAGCGGAAGCGCGTCATTGTCGACACCAGCGGCACCATCGCCACCACGGACAAAGTGGTTGTTGCGATCAGGGATACACACAGGGACATCATCAGTCTGGATATGCCTATTCCGGAAACATGAACTCGGGATGGAGCGGCCAACATCATGGACATCACGGGCAGCATGGAAATGCTGGTCAATGTTGTGGGACTGTGAGCTGGCAGCAGGGTGGCGGATATCAGAACACTGAAGTTTACGGTGCGACTTCTGCCGTAGCGTCTCCTGCAGTGAGCGGCGTACCGGCGGTCACGACTCCTCCGCAACCGGCGATAAGCCAGGTCGTCGCTCCGACACCGGGAATCTAGATCTCCAGACTGTAGGTCTTGCGGGACGGTGGGATCCGTCCGCGAGGCTTGCAGCTTTGTTCCTGTGGCGCACCATTTCTTAACGAGGCTATGCCACCGGGAGAAACCTGGTGGGAAGAATGCTTGACTGAGGACGAATCTCCGGCGAGCACAACAAGTGTCGGGAAATATTTTGGGCTGCTGCAGGCCGACCACATTTTTGCCTTTGGGTGACTTCTCACTGACGTGAAGAGTGACTTCCAACTTCCTTCTCCGTGTAGATCGCGCCCCGCGATCCCGGAAAGAACCGATCATGATCTCGAAATTGTTTTTGTCTGGCACGGCTCTGGTAGGCGGTGTGTTGTTTGCCGCTGCGGTCGATGAAGTGGCCCCGCCACAGCAACTTCAGAAAATTAAGACGTCGGCGACGCCAAAGGAGAATCCTGCGACTCCGGCAGACGATGTGCAGAAGCTCGCGGAGGAAGAGGTGGAGAGTGCTGAGCCTGCGGAACGCAAGATATCTCCGGACGAGGAGGCGATACGACTGGTCGACGAAAGCTTTGTGAAGGCATATGAAGCTGGTGACGCAATGGCCGTCGCAGAGCACTTCACGACAGATGCTGAATACGTCGATGAGACAGGCACTGTTTTTGAAGGACGAGTTGCTATAGAAGCATCGATGAAGGAATTCTTTGAGGAGTCCCCAGCTTGCAAGCTTGAGATCAGCACCGAGTCCATTCGCACAATCAGTCCGGGTGTTGTTGTTCAGGATGGCTCGACTCTGATCACGCGAGGCGAAGAGTCAGCTCCTTGCGAGTGCCGTTATACAACAGTCTATGTCAAGGTTGACGGCAAGTGGCTGATTGCAAGTGTCCGCGACAGTGCACCACGCGACCTGCGTGAACATTCCGTGCATTTGCAGCAACTGGGATGGCTGAAGGGCGACTGGATCGATGAAGG
>CANHVD010000608.1 GCA_947463775.1 Planctomycetaceae bacterium
CGCTTCGATCGGCGACGGGATTGCGGAAGAATCACTCGTTCCATTCCACTATGTCGGCATCAAAGACACTGTGGACTTCGGACAGATTCCCTGGCGAAACGGTCGCTTTGCCATTGAGGAGCTCGAAGAACGCGTAATCCGCAGTGAGCGAATGGATCGACTGTGGCTGACGATGGAGAAGCATCCAGCCGATCGCACGATCGTGTTTTGCTGTTCTCGCCGTCATGCTTTGTTTACGCGGGACTGGCTTCGCGGCAAAGGGCTGCAGGCTGCGGCCGTGTTTTCCGGAAGTGGCAGCGACAGTTATTCCGAATCACTCGAAGCGCTTCGTCGCGGAAAGCTGCAGTGCCTTTGTGTTGTTGACATGTTCAACGAAGGGCTCGACATCCCTGCTGTTGATCGAGTCATCATGTTGCGGCCCACTGAATCGAAGGTGATCTTCCTGCAACAACTCGGACGCGGCTTGCGAGCCAGTGAAGGGAAGTCGCGATTACTGGTCATCGACTTTGTGGGCAATCACCGTATCTTTGCTCAACGACTGATTCATATCCTGTCGCTTCATAAAGCCGCCGCGAACTGGACGACCCTGAAGAAGTGGCTGAACGGGGAGACGCCGGATCTTCCAGACGGCTGCCTGGTCGATGTGGAAGTCGAAGCCAAAGACCTGATTCGCCAGTTCATTCCGACGGGCCCAACGCAAGCCATTGAAGCCTATCGAGCTATCCGTGACGAACTGGGTCGCAGGCCGACCATTCTGGAAGTGTTTAATCAGGGATTCCTACCTCGCGCGATTGCCGTACGCGATGGAAGTTGGTTCGAGTTTTGCCGTGCCGAAGGAGATCTGAACGAGAACGAAACGACGATCTGCGAGCAGTTCGGCGACTGGCTGAAGATGCTCGAAGCCACGGCACTGACAAAGTCGTACAAGATGGTTGTGTTGAGAGTTTTCATTGATCAGGGGTCTCTTGTGGGCGCGGTTGATCTGAACCAGTTCGCTCGTTCCTGCAGAAAGTATCTGCAGAATCATGAGATACTGCGACGCGACCTTCAGGGCGACGGACACGCCGTTGACCATGCTTTGGCAGATGATCCTGAATGGACAAAATGGTGGAACAAATGGCCGATCGATCGCTGGACGGACCTGCAAGGCGGCAAGAAGTGGTTTGTCCGTGAAGGGGAACAGTTTCGTTTTGACCAGCCGATCGATCCCAAACTCCAGCCCACATTGGAGGCAATGACTTCTGAAATCGTCGACTGGCGACTTGCCCAGTATGTGCGACGATGGAAGACAGACACTGAGGTTGCAGGAACCCAGTCCTTCGAGGCAAAAGTTTCACACTCGAACGGGCGTCCAATTCTGTTCGTACCGGACAAGACCGTCTGTCCCGGTCGTCCTGTTGGCCCAACGTTAGTGCAACTTACCAATGGCTCACGGTGGGAATTCAAGTTTGTCAAAGTGGCGTGTAATGTGGCTGCACCGGAGGGAGAAGCATCGAATCAACTCAGTGATCTGCTGAGAAATTGGTTTGGCCCCACCGCTGGGCTCCCCGGCACTGGATTTGTCGTCAGGTTCACAAAGGAAGGAGACACCTGGTTGGCGTCACCGGTTGCGCGTGCTGGTGAGATTCCGAGTTCTGCCCGACCGGAAACGGCTGATCGTCGGAAGCCGAAGATTGTTGACCAAGTCAAGCCAAAGGCCCGGTATACAACGCATGTGCCAGTTTACGATCTCACCGCTGCGGCAGGTGGATGGGGCCCCGATGGCGTTCCGTCTGAGTCAGGCTGGGTGCAGGTCGCGAATGAGAAGCTCACGGAAGGCATGTTCGTCGCTCAAGTCGTTGGTCGTTCGATGGAGCCGAAGATTGCTGATGGCTCATGGTGTTTGTTCAGGCCATGCCCAGCGGGAACGCGAAATGGCCGACTACTGCTCATTCAATGTCAAACGCAGTTTGATCCGGTAGATGGTGGCCGTTTTACCGTAAAACGCTATAAGTCAAGCAAAGTTCCCACGAGCGATGGGTGGACGCACGAAAGCGTCGAACTGCAGCCGTTGAATCCCGCGTTCCAAGCAATTCAGATCACCGGGGACGACACGGCGGATCTTCGAGTGATTGGTGAGTTCGTTAGCGTGATCGCCGTTCCGTGAATGAGAATCGCCGCATAGTATTGAGAGATGGTTGTCAGAGATGCGTGATGTGAATCCGAGTGGCGGGGCGCCGCAAATTCCTTCGCTGTTCCTGATAGTCTTGAAGGCGGCGGAACGGGACGCGGCGTTCTCAGGTGGCGGTGTTCCTTCATCGCCAGTTGAGGGCGCGACGTTTCTTCAGTTTGCCGGGCCAGGTCTTGAGGGACTCAGCGAACAATCATCGGCCCATACGGGCTAATCACGCTAAGGCAATGCTGTCGGCGCAGACGAACTCGCTGCGGTCATCGGCACCACGAACGCAATCAACCAGCCACGTGCAGACTACCCCAGCGCCTGTTTCAGGTCGGCGATCAGGTCTTCGGAGTGCTCCAGACCCACTGACACTCGAACGGTCTTTTCTGAGATGCCAGCGGCGGCTCGGGCTTCGGGAGTCATCGACGCATGGCTCATTGTGACCGGGAATGAGATCAGCGATTCAATTCCGCCCAATGATTCGGCCACATCAAACAGTCGTGTCTTCATACAGACTCGTTCCGCAACGCTGCGGCCATCTTTCGTATCGAATGACAGCATGGCTCCAAAGCCACGTTGCTGAGTCTTCGCCAGTTCGTGCTGCGGATGTGTCTCAAGACCCGGATAGTAAACTCGTTCGATCAGCGGATGGGCATCCAGAAATCGTGCAATCTTCATGGCGTTGCTTTGCTGAGCATCCATACGGCAGCCCAGCGTCTTGATGCCTCGCAGCACCAGCCACGCATCAAACGGTGAACAGGCCAGTCCGAGTGCATTGCAGATCCACGCAATCTTCTTTGCATGCTCCGGTGACTTTGAAACAACGCATCCACCAACGACATCAGAATGCCCGTTGATGTATTTGGTTGTGGAGTGCATCACGATGTCGACGCCGAAATCCAGCGGTCGCTGGAGATAAGGAGACAGAAACGTGTTGTCACAAATTGTGATCGCGTTGTGTTTGCGAGCCAACTGCACAACGCCAGCCAGATCGATGACTTTCAACAGAGGGTTGCTTGGTGTCTCAATCCAGACTCCGCGTGTGGCTGGAGTAAACGCGGCCGCCACCTTTCCCAAATCTGTCATGTCGACAAACGTAAACGAGATCCCTTTTTCCTTCAGGAACTTGTCGAACAGACGAAAGGTACCACCATACAAGTCAGCCGGGGCAACAATGTGATCACCGAGGGAAAACAAAGCCATCGCACAATGCACGGCTGACATCCCGGTTGATGTCGCAACGCAGCCCACGCCGCCTTCAAGGGCTGTGATGTTTTCTTCCAGGGCCTTGCGAGTCGGATTGCCGGAACGCGTATAATCGTAGCCCGAATTGCTCTCGAGACTGTTCCAGTAGAACGTGGACGTTGGATAAATCGGAGTCGTCACGCTGTTGTATTGCTGGTCTTTGTGAACTCCGCCATGAATACATTGGGTTTCGAAATGTAGAGGCGATTCTTCCGGTGTCGACATGAGTGATCCGTCAGGTAGAAAACAGACTGGGATTGAGTTGCGATCCAGATCGATCGCATTTGATTTGTTGCAAGGACACGGTTTTTTCGTATCTGTTGCGGGCATTCTGCGAGAACTCCAGAAGATTGCAAACCTGCCGCCTCAGAGAACGAAACCGAAGAACGCCGCGTGAGGCATCCTGCTCATCAGAGCCTCCCGGTCACGAAATGCCCCGTTGTTTCTGCTCCTTGCCAGAATTGATCCGTTGGTTCGCAGGCCATTGCGCGAAACCTCTAATCCCCGGGAATTCGTTCATAAGGTCTCCCTTCCGGCCAAAGAACCACCCACGGGAACAGCTCTCAGCTCAGGTTGAAAGGAATGTCGCGGTCCGTTTGCGGCAGGCTTTGTGGTCTCGTGGCGGAAAACAGTTGTTCAGTGTCCTGAAAATCGCGATACTGCCGTACGGCGATGTTTTTCTGCATTTTAGGTGGAAGATTCCCTTGTCAGACGACGCACAGAATCAAAAGTCTTCAGGCGGAAGCAAGGTTCAGCAACTCGGGGACTTTGAGCTGAAGAAGAAGCTGGGCAAAG
>CANHVD010000609.1 GCA_947463775.1 Planctomycetaceae bacterium
GACGTAAACTTCCTGCGTGTTGCGGCCTTCCGGTTCCAGAAAAATCTGATGCGATGTCTTGTCCGCAAAACGCACAACTTTATCTTCGATGGAAGGACAGTATCGAGGTCCTGTCGACTGAATCTGCCCTGAATACATCGGCGCACGATGCAGGTTTGCGCGGATGATCTCGTGGATCTCGTGAGTGGTGTTCGTGAGATAACAATGGATCTGCGGCTGATCGATGCGATCCGTCATGTAGGAAAACGGTTCGGGATTCTCGTCGCCGGGCTGAGGTTCGCAGCGAGTAAAATCAATCGTCCGTCCGTTTAACCGTGCGGGTGTTCCGGTTTTGAAACGACGCAGTTCAAAGCCCAGTGATTTCAGAGCCCCGGAGACTCCGTGTGAGGCTTTGTCACCGGCGCGACCCCCTTCGGCTTTGGATTCGCCGGTATGCATGATGGCTTTGAGAAACGTGCCGGTCGTCAAAATTACCGCGCGAGTTCTGTAGAATGCGTCGCCAGCAACACGGATCCCGGTGATCTTGCCATCTTCGGTTTCGATCGATTCAACAGTCTCCTGACAGAGTGTCAAGTTCTCCTGCAGCTCGACCCGGTTCTTCATTTCGAACTGGTAAGCCTTCTTGTCCGCCTGGGCTCGCGGACTATGCATTGCGGGACCTTTGCCGCTGTTGAGCATTCGAAAATGAATGCCGGTCTTGTCGATGACACGCCCCATCTCACCGCCGAGTGCGTCGATCTCGCGCACAATCTGGCCTTTAGCGACGCCACCGATGGCCGGGTTGCAGCTCATCTGGCCGACGGTGTCACAGTTCATCGTCAGCAGCGCTGTCTTCGCGCCCATACGTGCGGAGGCCAAAGCCGCTTCGGTACCCGCATGGCCGGCACCAACAACAACAACATCGAAATCGTAAACGCATTTGTGGGACATGATGCTTCCAACCTTGTTCCAGTGCTCCAGTCATGGAACACACTGCAGGGAGGTCTCGGCCTCCAGCGACAGGATTCACGCAAGGCTGGAATCCTGTTTGTGGGTGGTTCCGAGTTCAGAGCCTCAGAACGTGCCATAGTGTAACGCGATTCTCTGGCATTTTCGGCCGAACTGCGCAGGAACCCGCCGGTGTCGTGAAATTCCATGCGACTGGAACGCGAATCGGCCATTGTTTCGGCGTTGTGGGCGGTGCTACACCTCATTATGGCCTTGTAGATCGTAACGCTGCGTTCCGGCGGTCATTCTGGAAACAGGATCAATTTTATGCTTCGACCGCAACTCATGGGTCTGTTTTTGACACTCATAGGGAGCGGATGTTCTACGTTTACCCCATCAACGCTGTTGTACTGGGAGACATTGCAGGCGCCGGCGGAAGAGCCCGACTTGGATCAACTCCATCAGAGCAAATTCGATCGGGAGGCGAAGCAACTGTCGCAGGGAGACCTGAAAGCTGGTTTGCAGGTTCAGTTGTTGTTGGTGGACCGCCAGATCGAAGAGGACGGGCAGCTTCCTGAAGTCCACTTTCACATGACGCAGTATATGGGCACTGTGGAATCGGTCGATGGCCAGACTGTTGTGCTCAATGATGCAATTCAGATTATCGAAGGCCGATCGATGCACTCGGTGCCAGTCCTTAGTAAGATCCCCTATGTGAGCCGAATGTTCAGGAACTCGGGCGTCGGTCGTGAGTCTCGGAAGATGTCAGCTGTCGTGGTCGTCCCGCGAGAAAAAATTGCCGGCGCGTTTGAATTGTCGGCATCGGGGGCGGAGACTCTGTTGATGCTGCAACAAGTCGACCGGATAGGCGTTGATTACGAAGAAGACTGAACGCAGGTTATCTTTGCCGATGTCGTTAATGCTCCGTAAAACGTGGACCATGCAAGGGCGGCAGAATCTGTTGGCAGACTCACTGTAACTCCTCGTTTACCGCCCAGCCGCAGGCGCCGGCGTTCATGTAGGCAGTTGCCTCTGGCTCTGCGGTAAACGACAGGATCAATAGCTCACTCAGGAGTCTGCTCGTGCAACGAGTCTTGCAGAATAGATCTCGATCATCATCCTGCCTGAAAGGTCTCACTGTTTTGGTGATGCACCTTCTTCTCATTTCGCCCGTTGCGACCACTTTCGCTGATGAGTTAGTGCCAGATCGCTGGATTGTTCCGATCATGGAGGCTTCATCATCAGCACGAAGCGGCAGCCAGTTGGCGAAGGATCTGGATTCACTTTCAAGAGAGGATCGTGAACGAAAGATCGAAGCCGAGATTCGTTCAGGCAATGTCCCTGACCACTGGAAGAGATTTCGTCCGATTACGCTGACGAGTAATATCGAGTCCAAAGAACAGACTCTTATCATCTTTGTCGCGCCCGATTATTTATCGCTGGGGAGCGACCAGGACTTCCTCAGGATTCCGCTTTCACCTCAGGTCGCTCAGAACGTGGCAGATCATCTGGAGTGTCTCATGCCGACACGCCGCATGGTGGATCAGATCTATGCGGCCGCTGAGGTTGTGCTAAAACCTCAGCCGATGGCTCCGACGGATGAGATGATTCGGGTGAGCTATTTCGCTCGGCACAATCAGGAGATTCAGAACCAACTGAAGGAACGCTACCCGAAGAATGATCGAGGACAGCTGCTTGCCGGACACAAAAAGGATGTCGTCTTGACGGCTCGACTTGTGGATTCGAGTCACCGTGTGGCCATTTACGGCTGGCACGAAGCAGAAGATCGAGCCATTCAGCCGCTCTATGTGGGTCATGCAGAAACGTGGGTTGATTACAGTCACGGCATTCGCCTTGTCGCCAGAAAAGGGTTTCTGAACGGGATGCCGTGTGATCTGCGAGATGTACTGGCAGATGAGAAGCTCTGCGAGTTGTTGAGTGATGAAGGACCCTTGGAAGTAGCCAGTTATAACCAGCCTTCTCAGCCAGAGCAGACTTCTTCTACCGACGGCGAAACGACAACCTTTCTTCAATGGGCTCCTGATGTTCGAGTTTGCATCAATGAGTCAACCGCGTCAGCTGAAATGCCACCAGAAGAGACTGAGCTGTTGTTCTACGCTCTGCCCAACGGCAATACGATTGAGCAGACACTTGGCAAACAACTGCAGCCGGGCGATGACTGGCACTACGGTATTCAACACATCGCTGCTCAAACGCGTTTTCTGAGACGCGAGCAGCCTGGCAAGAACGTGGTACTCGTCCTGCTGGAAGCCAAAGGGTTGAGCTGGCCTGCATGGAGGAAGAAACACGGAGATGAACAGATACCAAAGTTGATCTCCGAACTGCAAACGCGGTATTCATCGAAGAAGCCTTCTGTTGTGCTGAGCGGTCACAGCGGTGGAGGCAGTCTGATCTTTGGATTCCTCAACGCATCCGCCGAGATCCCCTCGGAAGTGACTCGGATCGCATTTCTTGACGCCACTTATGCCTACGACACCGAGCGACACCATTCAAAGATTACCAACTGGCTCCAGAGGCCCGGCACGTCGCTCTGCGTGTTGGCGTACAAGGACGACGAGGTGACACTGAACGGCAAGCGGATCGTCAGTGCAACCGGCGGAACATGGTATCGCAGTCGTCTGATGCGAGACGACCTGTCAGCTTCATTTCCGTTTACAGAAAAGTCCGCGAATGAAATCGTGCGAGTCACGAATGCCAATCGCCGCATTCAGTTTCTGCTGCACACGAATCCTGCCAACAAGATTCTGCATACCGTGCAGGCTGAGAAGAATGGCTTGATCCACAGTCTGCTGTCCGGGACACCACTGGAAGAACAGGCTTACCAGTACTTCGGCGAGCAAGCCTACTCAGAACTCATTCGATGATGACATGTTCCACATGGTGGGCATGTCCAACGGTGTATGCTGCTCTCCGGAAGTCAGCACAACCGACTTCAGCGTTGGACATTGACCATGCCATCGCGTTTTTAGTTGCGGCATCACAGCGAAAGCAGCGTAGAGTCAGCCCGGTCGTAGTCATGATCTTCGACGTGCAAGGTTTTCCTCGGCTTGCATGATTGAGCAAATCTGGATTGCATTGCTCACCCGGTTATCAGACGACATCAGAGTATGAGCGAAGGACCTGACTGAAATGCTGCTTACGATCACTTCGTTTGAGATCACTCATCAGCAGGGCATGCCCTCGCTTCACAGCGCTGTGGATGTGATCGACTAATTGCTTCCGGTCCATCCCGCTTGGGCGTTCCAGC
>CANHVD010000610.1 GCA_947463775.1 Planctomycetaceae bacterium
AGATGTCGACAACGACGATACGCCCTTTGTTCGCTTTGACTTGTTCCAGCACATTGTCCCATGTGCCTGCTGTCAGTGTGATCTTTGCATCATCAGTTTGAGCTGCCTTTTCGTCCGCGTGCAGAATCTCCGCAGACTTGAAAGAGCTGATCAGAGTGATGGATAAACAGAAAGCAGCAGCAAGGACGTATCGTTTCATTGCAGTGTCTTTAAGGCAGTTCGGTGTTCAGAAGTTCCAGCAACTGAGTGTCATCCGTGCGATTCACGTTGGACATCTCCAGCTGATATGTCGTCAGCTCGGCGTTCGCCGCTGGTACTGAAGACGCGTTCAAAGTTTCACTGGTAAAGAATACACCGTCAACGGTCTGAAGGCGATTCAATTCTGACAGCTCCACGATTCCCACGAGTCCGGCGGATACTGGCTGACCTTCCGCGTCGTACATGATCTCGCCACTGGTTGTGATTTCAATGCTCGTGACAGACTCCGGGATGGGTGTTGAATCCTTCAGAGCATAGCTGCCCGACGAAGTCACAAGTCCCAGTCGGCCATCCGCCAATCGCTGGAAGTCACCTCGACGAGTAAACAGGTTTCCATCTAAGCAAAACATCAGTGCGCCGTTCTTCGACGCGATCGCGACATGAGTAGGAACTGGCGACGGCTGCAACTGACCGGTCTCGAAGCTTCGAAACATCGTCACCTGTCGTGGCGTCAACGCGATACTTCCCGGAATGCTTTGATTGCTCACGGCTTCAGGAATCACAACCGTGCGTCGATATCCGGAAGACCAGGCAGACTGCAGATTAGAGCGAACAGCGTTCTGTGCCTCCACAATCGGGCTCATGGCTTGCGGCGAAAGAAGAGACTCGGCTGTAGTAGTCCCGAGCGGTGTTCCGAGCATCGCTGTGGCGATTTCGGAGTCCAGCGAACCGGACAGAGATCGCTTTTGCTCCAGAATGAACTCCACTTCCCCGAGATCCATATCAGAATAAGCATCGGCCCACGCGGCGACTGTCTCTGCAGCGGCGTCTGGAAACATTCGCAGGATGAGCGACTCCAGTTGACGTCTCGCTTCAGGATTAGCCACCGTGATCTGGGCTGTCGAAGTTTCGGCCGTCTGTTCTGTGCTGGACTGACTGGAGTTGGTCGAATTGGCAGTGCCGTCCACCGAGGAAAAAAAGTAGTGGTCGGTGACTTCTTCCTGCTGCTGATGACTGGCATTCATGATGGGAGAAGGCATCGGCTTTGCCAGAGGTTCATCCGGAGTTTCCTGCTCGGTGATGGCTGCGGAATCTTTTGGAGAAACGTCCGTCACTGTCGTTGGCGCTGATACAGTCGCTGGCGACGAGACGGCTTCATCCGAACCATTGACACCTTGTCCGGCGATTAGTCCTGCGGTGAAAAGAACAGCAGACGCGGCGGCAAAGGCTACAAACTGTTGCATCGATGACTTCCCTGACTCGACGACACACTGACAACACATGGGGTATTGAATGGCTTCTCCCTGTGATCCATCAGGGGAAACGTTCCGTATGTGTTGTGCGAAAATGAGTCCGGCAATTTAACTGAAAAGTGGTTTTCTGTCTTCCCCATTTCGCGAATTTCACCGCAGGAAATCCACGTCTGCCGAAGATTTTATTCCTCAGGCGGCCTCGATTGAGGCCGGGTGTTCGATGGACAAAACCTTCAGTTCATTGCCTCAAATGCGGCCCCGCACAGAATAAGGTCACTTCAGAGGCGACGCAGAAATTCGTCGATCTGTGTCCGCATCGCATCAGCGTTCAAACGCAACACGTTATTGTGTTCGGTCTGCGGGAATACAATCAGCGACCTGGGGATTCCACTCCTGGATACAGCAGGAGCAAGCTCGTGCAATCGCTGCCCAAGCGATAACGGAACAAGGTTGTCGTCTGCTCCATGGAACTGCAGGACTGGGCAATTCACTTCCGGAATATGCTGATCAGAATGGTATCGATCCTGAAGCATGAGGTTCACGGGGAGCCAGCGAAACTTGCGACCGGCGGTTTCAACCATCGAAGAAAACGTTGCGGACAGAATCAATCCGGCTGGGGCCTGATTTCTAGGACATTGAATCGCGGCCAGTTGTACTCCGACTCCTCCGCCCAGCGATTCTCCAAGGATCACTATTTTGGACGGTGAATAACCCAGCTTCGTCACGGCGTAGTCCCAGGTGGCTTTCGCGTCGCTGATCAGAGCCGGCTCAGACGGGGTTCCTTCGGAGTCTCCATAGCCGTGATAATCGATGGTCAGCACATCCGTTTTCAGGGAGCTGGCTAGTTCATACCAGCGAGTCCTGAAGGCGCGATGTCCTCCGTTGCCGTGCAGCAGCAGAATCAGTTGCTCCGACGGCGTCGACTGAACCTGCAGATGCCAACCGCGAATGATCGCTTCGTCATGCGAGGGGAACGCTACGTCAGTCAGCTTTTCAAACGATCGCTTCAATTCCGGGAAGGAGGCCAGCGGCAGCGATTCGGCTCGCGTTGCGGGATACATCAGTTGCCTTTGAAACATGGCGGCAACAACGCAGAGCACCAGATAGCAAGTCAGCATTCCGCCGACAATGTACATCAGTTTCCTTCGTAACAGCGCAGGATTGGCCATCACTTTCTCAGGTCGTATTCTTTGATCTTGCGGTACAGAGTCCGCTCACCGATCTCCAGCATCCTGGAGGCTTCTTCGCGGTTACCGTCCGTCAGATCCAGCGCACGTTCGATGTAGTATTTTTCGACTTCGGTCATGGGCTTGCCAATGAGCGAATCAGCACCGGATGGGACATCCATATCGGGTTCGGGAATTTGATCCTTCACCAGCACGGCAATCTCCGGCGGAAGACCGTCAATATCCAGCACGCCGTCGGAATCCAGCACCAACATGCGTTCGATCGTGTTTCGCAACTGGCGAATATTTCCCGGCCAGTGATAAGCCAGCAGAGCCTTCCGGGCTGCTCGCGAAAACCCCTGCACCTCACGCCCCGTGCGACGAGACAATTCCCGCAGGAAATGCTCCATCAACAACGGAAGATCGCCCATTCGTTCGCGCAATGGTGGAAGAAAAATGTTGACGACATTAATGCGGTAATAGAGGTCTTCGCGGAACTTGCCGTCCTGAACCATCTTCTGCAGATCTGCGTTCGTGGCCGCGACCAGACGCACGTTGATGCCCAGTTCGTC
Source organism: Planctomycetaceae bacterium (assembly GCA_947463775.1). GTDB lineage: Bacteria > Planctomycetota > Planctomycetia > Planctomycetales > Planctomycetaceae > SXXK01. The sequence continues at coordinate 3,190 of CANHVD010000610.1, forward strand.
GTTGGCACCCAGACGCGTGATTTTGCGTTCTTCGAGAACTCGCAACAGCTTCACCTGAGTGTCCATCGGCATTTCACCGACTTCGTCCAGGAACAGAGTTCCTCCGTTGGCATGTTCGAACTTGCCAATCCGGCGACCGGTTGCGCCAGTGAATGCGCCGGCTTCGTGACCGAACAGTTCGCTCTCCAGAATGCTGCCGGGCAATGCGGAGATATTCAGTGGAACAAACGGCTTGTTTTTGCGTGGACTATTCTGATGCAGCGCGCGGGCGACCAGTTCTTTGCCGGTGCCGTTTTCGCCCTGAATCATGACCGTGCTGTCGGTCGGTGCGACGCTCTTTAGAATCTCAACGATGCGGCTCATTTGCGGACTGTTGCCGATGACGCCTTCGAAGCCGAAACGCTCCTCAAGTGCTCGTCGAAGCTCCGCGTTCTTGCGAATCAGTCGCAATCGAGCGGACGCTTTTTCAACGGCTGATCGCAGTTCGCCGATGTCGAGTGGCTTGGTGAGATACGTATAAGCGCCGTGTTGCATCGCGGTCACGGCCGATGCGATTGAGCCATGACCTGTGAGCACGATGACTTCGGCTTCGGGCAGCTCTTCTTTCGCTTGTCGTAGAATTTCAAGCCCGTCAACTTCGCCCATTCGCAGGTCGGTCACAATGACGTCCCATGATTCGGCAGCGATCAGTTGGGAGCCGCGTTCACCGGAACCTGCGACTCGACAATCGCAATTAATTCGCGCAAGGGAATCAGCCACCGCCTGAGCGTGGCCTTCATCGTCGTCAACGATGAGTACTCGCACGGGGATTGTGGAAAGGTCTGCAGGATCGTTTTTTACTTCAGCCATAGAAAACTATTGTGAGCTGCGCGGTATTGGCCGCGGGTACGTTTTTCGATTTCGGAGTTGGCACGGACATCGATCCGGGCCGCGCCGATGAAAGAACTATATTCTATCGTTTTGCTGGCAACGTAATCGTAAATCGAGTTCCTTTTCCAACCTCA
>CANHVD010000611.1 GCA_947463775.1 Planctomycetaceae bacterium
GATCAGTTCGCCCTGCAGAGTCACAAAGCGACACTGTCCGCCGGTTGCGGCATGCAGCCGCAAAGCATCCGCCAAAGTTTCCACAACCCACGTGTCGGCCAGCAGGTGACTCGCGAGTCCCGGCATCGATTGCGGCGGGCGAGCTAATCCGTCAGCACGGCCAACGATGCCTTTTTGCCCAAAGAGCAAAGGCGGAGCCTTATCGCCCTGTGAAAACACAGATCGTACGACAGCGCTTTCCGTGCGAGGATCAACCCAGGTGACCTGGAGAGATTCAGAAGAACCTGCCGCCGCCAGCATGCGTTCGATCGAATCGCCATCGCTGCGACCGGGCTTCTTGCGGCCCCACCAGGAATCGGCCTGCTGAGCGGTATCGGAATCACTGTCCTTTATTGCCCAAACATCATCGTCGTCACGGCGCAGACTGCCACGCAGTTGCTGGAGATCTCGATTGGCTTCATCGGTGTTTTCGATAGAAATGAAACCGACGCGGTCCGTGATGCGGCAACGCCCGGAATTCAGATAATCAATCAGCGGCTTCAGTCGCGTCACAACCAGCAACTGAGCACGGCCGGACAGAGCGACTTCCAGGAGAGCGGCGTGCTCCATGTCGACGTCGAGCAAATCGGCGACGCTGCCACAGATGAGATTCCACGGTTCTGAATCTGCCTCTTCAGCTCGACGCAGAATCTCGCGAACGCCGATACCGAAACCTTCCTGACGATCTTCCAGATCTTCCAGGACAGCTCGACGAGCAATCTGCGCGCTGCGATTCTCACGAAGCTCAGCGAGAGACTTTTGCGATTGATTCTGTTCCGTGACCAGTTGTTCGCGGTTGCGAATTAAGTTATCCGCATTGTTCTCGACGGCGACCAGTTCCTGTTGAGCCTGCAACATGGACTGTTCAATCGCAGGCAGTTCATCGTTCAGCTTTTGAATTTCAGCGTCAAGTTCTTGGGCCTGAATTTCAAGCTGCTGACGTTTCTGGACTGCCGCCTGATGTTTTGTTCGCAAATTGCTGAGCGCGGAAGCGGCTTCGGAATTGATGCGGACCTGTTGCATCAGTTGATGGCGAGCTGCTTCAATGTTATCTCGCGATTCCGCCAGCACCTGCTGGATGCCACCGGCCTGATCATCACCGGACAACAACATTGTACGACGACGCTCAAAGGCTGCTCGCTCAAGACTCAGCACAGACTCCAGATGCGTTTCTTCCGCCTGCGCTTCGGCCACTCGATTCTTCATCAGGTTCTGCTGGCGAACGAGTCGCTGCAGATCCGAATGCAGTTCCGTTTCCCGCGCCGCCTGATGGCGCACGGTGGTTTCGAGGCTGGCGATGCGGCTTCGGAGATCACTGCGACGTCGTTCCACTTCACGAAGCTGATCGTCTACTTCCGACAAGGCCGCATCAGCCGCACTCACTTCAGATTCCGCGGCGACCTGACGAGATCGCAGGTCCTGAACGACGCCTGCGGATTCCTGCATCTGTGCGACCAGAACATCGCGAACATTGGATTCACGGCGGAAATCGTCGGCGGCGAGACCGACCCAAAGTTGTTCCAGCTCCGTCGAGATAGCTCGGTAACGTGTCGCACGCTGAGCCTGCGTTCGGACAGTGCTGACCTGAGTTTCCACTTCGTCGACAAGGTCCGACAGTCTGACGAGATTGGTCTCGACTCGTTCCAGACGCTTCAGCGCTTCGGTTCGTTTTTGCTTGAAGCGACTGATGCCGGCCGCTTCTTCAAAGATCAGGCGTCGATTGGCCGCGTTCGATTGCAGAATCTGATCGACTCGTCCCTGTTCGATAATGCAATAGGTGGCCGCTCCGGCCCCCGTGCCAACGAAGAGTTCACGAACATCTTTCAGTCGAGCGGTGTTGCGATTGACGAGATACTCAGAATCGCCCGATTGCCAGATTCGTCGACCGACGGACACTTCGTCCATTTCGACCGGAATAAAGCGGCTGCGGTTGTCGAAGACAAGAGTGGCTTCGGCAAACTGAGAACCGGTACGGCTGGCGGATCCATTGAAGATCACGTCCGTCATATCTTTACCGCGAAGACTCTTGGCACTCTGGTCACCCAGAATCCACTTAATTGAGTCCACGACGTTGCTCTTTCCGCTCCCGTTCGGCCCCACGACGCCGGTGATTCCGGCAGCGAAGTCGAAGATGGTGCGGTCGGCGAAACTCTTGAATCCAAAGAGTTCGAGCGACTTGAGCATTAACCGTTATCCTTGACCTGTGTCTCGTCGCAGGAGCAACGATTCAGGGTATATGCATTTGTGGCAGTTTGTGTTCAACGATGTCTGCCGGTTCGATGGATGGTCAGAGTTTTTTATTCCGTAGGTTCCGAAAGGCCGCTGACAGAAGATTTCTTTTTGCCAAACAGACGTTCTCTGAAGGACTTCTTTGGTGCTTCAGCCTCAGTCTCCTCAGGAGCTTCCTCCTCCTCTGATGTCGATTCCTCTGATGCCAGGTCTTCTGATTTCGAGTCGTCTGAATCTTCGCTGGTGACAGACGGTTCTGAGTCCGCGTCCTCTCCTGAAGCCTCCTCCGATGTAGATTCCGATTCTCGTTCAGCAGTTGGCCCGGATTCTTCGCTCGGCTTCGATCCCGCTGGATTCTTGCTTTGCTTTGCGTCTTCTTTCCGGACTTCTTCAAACGCGTCAGCGCTGTTCAGATTCATCAACTTCTCTTCAGATTCATTTTCCTTCAGTTCTTCTTCATCCAGTTCGTCGAAGAGTTCCGGAATCATTTTGGAATTCCCGATGCGTTTCGCATCCTCTTCATCAGCAGGACTTTGGCTTTCGCTGTTCTTTGTGTAGAGACGACCGGCCTGAGGCAGGCGATCAATTCCGAACTGGCCCACAAAGTTATGCTGCTGTTCAGCTTCGATCATCATCTGGACGATGTCCGGATAAGTCGCACCCAGTTTTCCGCATGTTCGCAGAATGTCGATCAAGCGATTGGGAACCTTATGACGTATCGGCTCGGCATTGAGCTGATAGTAGATCACTTCGACTTCATGCTGACCGGTTTCACCCATGATACGAATGTTGCGACCGGCGTTCAGCACGGCTGGAAGCCGCAACGATTGCTCGGTCCCAAACAGCACAATCTCCGGAGCACGGCGGCGAGTCACGTGAACCATCGGTTCGCCCGTGGAATCGACGGCATACACAGTGAAACGGTTCTCGAATTCGATCGGATTGAGAGACGGATCGTGAGGATCAAGTTCCTTGAGAGCACGGAAGGCTCCGTACCGAGTCTCGAGGGCCTGCTCGCTCATCAATTGTCGCAGGGCCAGAACCGAATCCGCATCGTCCACGACAGACAGGGCGACGAGTGAGTAAACACGAAACGCGGGCTGGTTTCGAGCAGCCTCGTGCAGTATCTCGACACCCTCGGCATTGCCCAGATAGGCCAGCGACTGAGCAGCCTGGAAGCGAACATCAAAGCTGTCCGACTCCAGCGCATCTGTCAGGAACGGAATCGCTTCGTCGCCGATGGCTTCCAATTGCAGAGCCGTCGGGCAGGCGGCCACACCGGACACGATATTCTGACATTTTTCCACATCAAGAATATCGCGGGCCAGCAATTCCATTCGCATGCGACGTGCAACATCGGATTCATTCAGTGCCAGATTCCGAATCACCGCCTGATAGCGAGGAAAGTTGTTAATGTACTGGTCATGCGTTTTCAAAACGATGCGAGCATCGTCTTTGGCTTCGGCACAGGAAATACGCTGGCCGTATTTGTTGTATCGATAGAATCGCTCTGAGACTGCTTCGGCGACTCGCAGACTGTTTCGACTGCCGCGTTTTTCGGTTCGCAGGATAATGCTGAGATCGCGATCCGTTAACGAGATAGCTCCCCCGGGAATGGCTCCGGACATGAGTTCCGCCTGACGTTCCTCGCGATTGTCCTTCACGCCGAGGCTGGTCAGGATCGCTCCACCGGCAACCGCATAGTTGTGACCTTTGAGGGATCCGCGGCCTTCAACATTCTGCTCTTCAAACATTCGGGTCTCGAGCAACCAGCCACCTTTGAGGCTTTTGGCATTACTGTTCGGTGGCAGCGCCACGCGAACGTCGAACCGCTGACCTTTCCTCACCATGGCGGGCAGGTAAGCCGTGACGACAACCATCGCGGTGTCACGTGATGCGAGAATCTTCTTTGAGTCCTTCACGC
>CANHVD010000612.1 GCA_947463775.1 Planctomycetaceae bacterium
CGCCCGTTCATTACTGTCGCCGCGTGGCACGCCGCATTGGGGACCGGTGGATTGACGACCGGAGCTGAGACTCCCGCGATTCCGGATGCTGTGGCTCGTGTGGCGATGGCGATTGAAGCCTTTCACAAAGCCTCGCTGGTTCACGACGATATTCAGGACAATGACCAATATCGTTACGGCAAAGAAACCCTGCATCGCCAGCACGGGGCGGGGCAGGCCATCAACATCGGCGATCATCTGATCGGGTTGGGATATCGCTTTATTCATTCGGCTCGTGAACTTAGCCCGGAGATTGCGATCGATGTGTTGAACAGCATGTCGACTGCCCATATTCGTCTTTGCGACGGACAGGGCGCGGAGATGGCGTTTCAGAAGTCTCCGGACTGGAATCTAACTCCGCTGGATGCTTTGCAGATCTATTCATTGAAGACCTCTCCGGCATTTGAAGCAGCCCTTTACGCCGGGTTGCGGATGGCCAATCATCCGCTGGCTTCAACGGATTTGGTTCCTCAGTTCTGCCGTCACGTGGGCGTTGCGTTTCAGGTGTTGAATGACCTGAAAGACTGGCAGGGCGATACCGACAACAAGCTGGTCGCCGGTCAGGATGCTCTGGCTTTGCGACCGACCGTACTGCTGGCCCTGGCTCTCAAGGATGCCAATGAACAGCAGCGAGCTGAACTGAAGGAGATTCTGTCCGAGACTCCGGGGCGCTCGACGAATCACAATCGAGTTGATCGGTTGCGAGAAATCTTCAAAGCCTGCGACGTGTTTGAAAAGGCAGAGATGCTGGTCGAGCGATCGCGGGAGAAAGCGGAGTCACTCGTCGCGGACATCGAAAACGACCAGGTTCGCGATCTGCTGCATTTCTTTATCGAAACGGTGCTCGCGAAAGAACTGCCGCCAACTCCGCTGGAAGAAAACCCTGGAGTGTTTGTCCAGTTGGATACTCAGACCAACGGCAGCCGCAGCCTGCTTCCCATTATTGGCGGAACAGTGATGGCGGCCGCAACATGTTCGGCGACTGGTGTTCCGGGCTGATTGACGTGACTCTGGCACTCCTGAGTGCGTGAAGCTGGAAGTAACGAATGAGGGAGTAAGTTGCCTTCAAAAGTAGCCGTCTCGCTCCGCCGAGACGAGCCTTGCACAGGGCCTCTTCACAAAGATCCCCTCGTCGATACCGAATGACTGCCGCGCCATAAAGTGCAAAATGGGCGGTATATTTTCGACGTGCAATGCGCAACCAGTAAGGCTCATCTCGGCGGAGCGAGATGGCTACATTGGCGGCAGAGAAAAGTGGATGGAAACATCCGGTATCTGGTGATGTCCCGATTCCGGAAGTAGATCTCGAGCTGTTTCCGCCGTTTTTCGTTCCTCAGAATGGCGGATTTTTCTTGGGTAAATTCAGCCAGAACCGCCAGAATCTGAGAGAACGCCAGAATTTACCTGTCTATTTGGACGATTGCTGGTATAGTTACGCCACAACTGACTTTCGAGTCCACTTTAATGCCGTGATGTTTTCACGCGGGTGTTGACTTGATCAGGGAAGCATTCAGTTTCGATTCCATAGGCTGCTGAGCCTCTCAAGACTCCGGTTTTGAACTCGCTTTTCAATGGACGACTGCCAGTTCCAATAGTTCTTGAGTTCGCCCTTTTGGTTCCATCGAGAGTCCACCTTCTCGAAACCATGCAAGTCGCGTCTCTCGCATTCGGTCCTGGGAATGTTTCATTTTACCCCAGGATAAAGAATGAATTTCAGAGACTTCGGGCTCGCCGAGCCCCTGTTGCGCGCCGTATTGCAGGAAGGCTACACTGTTGCCACTCCTATTCAGGCTCAGGCCATCCCCACAGTGCTCGAAGGGCACGATGTGATCGGGATCGCTCAGACCGGAACAGGGAAAACAGCAGCTTTCGCATTACCGATTCTTAATCGTTTAGTGGATGCCGCTCCGGCAGCGAAAGGTGCACCGCGCCAGATTCGCGTGCTGGTTCTCGCGAGTACTCGCGAGCTGGCTGTTCAGATTCACGAAAGCTTTACGAACTACGGAGCCTTTGCCTCCGTTCGAGTCGCCACGATCTATGGCGGAGTTGGACAGCAACCTCAGGTCAGTGCTCTTCGCAAAGGCGTCGATGTGGTTGTTGCCACACCGGGCCGATTGCTTGACCTGATCAAGCAGGGCTATGTTCATCTGGAAGGTCTGAACACACTCGTCCTTGACGAAGCGGACCGCATGCTGGACATGGGCTTCTTTCCGGCCATTCGTCGGATTCTGGAACATGTTCCTCGCAAGCGTCAGACACTGATGTTCTCCGCCACGATGAAGCCGGAGATTCGCGACCTCGCAAACTCCATTCTGAACAACCCGGTCAGCATTCAGATCGTTCCAAAACAGAAGACGACGGAGCTGGTTGAGCAGAGTGTTTGCTTTGTGCCGCAGAAACAGAAGACTCGCCTGTTGATCGAGCTGCTGGTGCAGCACAATCCATCACGAGCGATCGTCTTCAGCCGAACCAAACACGGGGCTGACCGAATCGTTCGTAATCTGGTCGCGGCTGGATTCAAATCAGAAGCGATTCATGCGAACAAGAGCCAGAACAAGCGACAGCGAATTCTGGAAGAGTTCAAGGGTCAGCGTCCTCCGATTCTTGTGGCGACAGACATCGCTGCTCGCGGGATCGACGTGGATCTTGTGTCTCACGTTTATCTTCACGACATGCCAACAGAAGAAGAAACCTACGTGCATCGTATCGGCCGATCTGGTCGAGCTGGTGCGACGGGCGTGGCTGTTTCACTTTGTGATTCCGAAGAGCGTCGCATGCTGAAGAGCATCGAGAAGCTGATCGGCATGAAGATCGATGTTCTGGAAGTTCCGGGCTTCGATATGAATCAGCATGTTGAAGACGCTCCGCGGGAATCCGGTGACTCACGTCGCGGACAGGGTCGCGGTGACAGGCCGCAACGTGGTGGTCAGCGTCCGGCACAGCATTCAGGTCGCCTGCATCCACTGCAGGCAGCTCGTGGCGAACGCCCGTCACAAGGCGATCGCGATGATCGACCTCGCAATCCTGCACCGGCTAGAGACGATCGTCCTCGCAGTCCGCGAGCTGGTGATCGGACCGAGCCACCTCGAAAAGATCTGGGGCGTGAAGCCGAGCGTCAACGACGTCCGGATCCTCGCCGTCAGGAGACTCCAGTGGCCAATTCTGGTCTGCGTCGCCAGACGTCACGACCTCAGGAATCACGGTCTCAGGAGTCAGGTCGACCTCAACAGTCGGACCGCTCTTCACAGGGCAGTCGACCACAGGGTTCCGGACGGCCTCAGCAGTCTGGTCGTCCACCTCAGGGACGTCCGGGGCAAGCTGGACCACTTGCCGGTCGAGCTCCGGTAGCTCGTCGTCCGAGTGGCAATGATTCTCGAAACGATGGCCTCAGTTTTGGTGATGGGGTTGATGTGGAAGAACGACAGTCGTCAGCACGCGGTGAGCGTCGGCCGGAACGCCGTCAGCGACCTGCGGCTCGCACGAATCAGTAGTCTTCTTCCCAGCATCTGCAATGCCCCGGTGAAAGCGATTCGCCGGGGATTTCTCTCATCCCGAATTGGAAATTTGTTCTTATGTCCGTCAGTGAAATCTCTGAAGATATGAACTCTGAAGAACTTGAAATCGAAACTTTGGTTGAATGTGAAGACATGGCTGAAGCAGAAGAAACGAACATTGAAGAAGTGGAAATGATGGTACAGCCGGAGCCCGAGAATGGGTTTCGAAAGCTGGGTCTGTGTGCGCCATTGATGGCCGCTATTGAAGCGTCCGGCTACACAAATCCCACGCCGATTCAGGAGCAGACGATTAAGCTGCTTCTGGAAGGTCGTGATATGGTCGGTCAGGCTCAGACGGGTTCCGGTAAAACCGGAGCCTTCGCGCTGCCAATGCTGCAGCGGATTGAACTGGAGCTGAAGCAGCCTCAGGTGCTTGTGCTGGTACCAACGCGCGAACTGGCGATTCAGGTCGCTGCTGCGTTCGAAAAGTACGCGGCAAAGATGAGTCAGTTGCGAGTCGTCGCGATCTACGGTGGTGCCGCCTATCAGCCTCAGCTTTCACAGCTGAAGCGTGGCGTGCATGTCGTCGTGGGAACTCCGGGCCGAGTCATGGACCACATGAATCGCGGCTCGCTGAACCTCGGCAACC
>CANHVD010000613.1 GCA_947463775.1 Planctomycetaceae bacterium
ACAGACAAGATGGCCGTCCTTCGCGCGGTCGTCACCAAGGATCAGGCCCATTCCTCCAGCGGCTATCAAATGCTGACGGGCGTTCCTCATGCACCGCTCAGTCAGGAAAATGTCACTTCCAAAGCTCCAAACCTGTCGCCATCTCACGCCGCCATCATGCGTGCTCTGCAACCGGATCGAGATGGGACACCCTCCGCGATTGCTCTGCCGTATCACATTGCCAACGATGGCGAGATCCTTTGGCCAGGGCAAACCGCCGGCATCCTCGGCCGCAAGTACGATCCATGGCTGCTCAAGTGCGATCCTTCACAACCCAATTTTCGTATCCCCGATCTCGCCTTTCCTGACGACGTTTCCACAGCTCGATTCACATCACGCCGCGCATTGCTTTCGCAACTGGATCCGGTGCGAGAAACAATTGAACGTGTCAGCGCGTCCGGACGATTCAGTCAGCAGACCGAACAGGCGTTCAATCTTCTGACAGGCAGCGCGTCTCGTCGCGCATTTGAGATCAATGAAGAATCAACAGAGACTCGAGATCGCTACGGACGAAATCGATTTGGTCAGTCTGTGTTGTTAGCCAGACGACTTGTAGAAGCCGGTGTGTCTTTGGTGCAGGTGAACTGGACGCGAGTCGAAGAGGTCAAGGGCAATGGTTCGTGGGATACTCACAGCAACCATTTTGCAGATCTTCGCAATCATCTGATGCCCCGAATGGATATGGCCTGCTCGGCATTACTGCAGGATCTGGACGAACGTGGACTATTGAACGAAACGCTGGTCGTGTGGCTCGGCGAATTTGGCCATACACCAAGAATCAATGGCAATGCCGGCCGTGATCACTGGGGCAACTGTTTTTCCATCGCGCTGGGCGGAGCTGGCATTAAGGGCGGTACGGTCCACGGCGAATCCGATGCTCATGCCGCATTTCCTGTCTCAGGCATCGTTTCTCCGGCAGATATTACCGCGACAATTTTTCACTGCCTTGGTTACGCCCCGGAAACAATGCTGTACGATCAGACAGATCGCCCAATCCCGCTGAGCCATGGTCACGTCATCCGGGAAATTGTGGGCTGAATGTGTGGATGCCGCTTAACACCGGCGGCACAGGAAAACGCCTTAAGGCTAATCGATGGTTTTTGCTTTGATCGTTCAACGGCAAGCCGCAGGCGAATGCGACTGCTATTTCTCGGCTAACAATAACTTCATCGCTGCGATGCCAACTTCGTCTGCCGACAAGCTCCTGTGCAGGCATCAGCCAAACATCGAATCTTGAACACGAATTTTCTTCATCGGCCTCTTTCTCGAACAAATCCGCACGTCTTACCCAATCGGAATTTTTGGTGAAGGCATCCCAACACTGCACCCGATAAGGTTTCTGGAACGGAGGAGGAACGGACCTGATAAGTCGAAATGCGGCCAAAATGCTCTTGCAGCATCAAACCATGTTTCGAGTTGCAGGTTCAACTAATAGGTGCGTGAAGGTGAAGGATTCACGAATGCGTCCCAGATTACGGCTGTTTGTCGGTGCTGATGAACCAGAGACACTGACGTTTCCAGAGCCTGAAGTGTCGATCAAACTCGGTGAACTCACCAGAATCCTGGCTGATGCCATGATCTGGGATCGAACCTGGGTTTCTGACTTCTCGGATGATGATGTTCGCATCTCAGCCGACCTGTACGAAGTCCTGACGACCTATGCTCAGATGCGTCCCAGTGCCTGAGTTCAATGGCTCTGAATAATGCAATAAACTTACGACGGTCATTTTTGACCGTCGTTTTTTGTTTTCATGCCATGAAAAGCGACCAGCTTCAGACCACAGAGCGCACGATGACAGGACGTTAGCCATGTCGCTGCGAGAACATGCGGAAATCATCTGGCGTGCCGGAGTCGCTGCGGTCGACTCATCGGCCGCCGTGCGTCGTCACATCTCCTGCGATGGAACAACGCTTTGCATCGCCAATGTTGAACTGGCTCTCAGCAAAATTGGTCACATCGAAATCATCGGCGCAGGCAAAGCTGGCGCAGGAATGGCAACTGGGGCGGAGTCGGCCCTTCTGGAACATCTGCCAGCCTCACAGCTCAGCGGCTGGGTCAATGTGCCAGCCGACTGCGTACGACCGCTGCAGCGAATTCATCTGCACGCCGCACGTCCCGCCGGAATCAATGAGCCCACCAGTGAAGGTGTGAACGGAACGAATGAAATCCTTCGACGCATCAGCAACCTGCAGAAGAATGATGTGTGCCTCGTGTTGTTGTCTGGTGGCGCGAGTGCCCTGCTCTGCAGTCCCGTGCCCCAGATTTCTTTGCCCGACAAATTGGCGGTGACGCGAGCACTTGCCTCCAGCGGAGCCCCGATTCAGGAATTGAACCTGGTGAGAACCCAAATCTCACAGGTCAAAGGTGGACGGCTGGCCGCTGCTTGCACTGCAGGAACACTCATCGCACTAATCATTTCTGATGTGATCGGCGATCCACTTGAAGTCATCGGCTCTGGCCCCACAACACCCGCGCCATCTCGTGCTGATCAGGCAATCGAGATTCTGAATCGCCGTCAACTTCTGCAGACGATCCCTCGCAGTGTTTTTTCGTTCCTCGAGTCACGTCGCGAAGCACAGGTTGAACCCGCATCGACAACAGCAGCTCGAAATATCATCGTGGCAAGTAACCGAATTGCGATTGAAGCGGCGGCGGCCCGCGCCCGAGAGCTTGGCTATGAAGTGGAATCTCTCGGCTCTGAAAACGCAGGTGTTGCTGCCGTGGAAGGACGAGAACTCATGCAGCGACTCCTTGCAGCCCGCGCGGCGAGGAACGAGGAACACTCAAAAATGCCGCTCTGTATTCTGAGCGGCGGTGAACCGACTGTCGACCTGAGAAATACAACGGCAATGGTCTCTCCAGCCCGAACAAGTCCGTTCGTATCGGCGAAAGGCGGCCGCAATCAGGAACTGGTTCTGGCCGCAATCAGTCAAAATCCCCATCTTGATGCATGGCTAGGAATCGCGATGCTGTCCGGCGGAACCGATGGCGAAGACGGCCCCACCGACGCGGCCGGAGCCGTAGCTGACGAGGAACTCGTCCGTCGGATGGCAGTCCAGAAAACCGATCACTCTACCAGTCTTGCCGCTCATGATTCCTATCATTTCTTTGAGGCACTCGGGGGATTGCTGAAAACCGGCCCTACTCACACCAACGTGATGGATCTTCGAGTCGGTCTTGTGACTTTCTGAGCGAGAGTTGCATTCCCGTCCGCGGATCGACGGGCGTACCGTACACTCGTCGCTCCGCCGACGAGACTCTTCTGCATTCAGCGAAAATCCCGGACGTAACCTGCCCAACACATCACCGGGTTCTGCCATTTGCGGTTCGGCGATTTCACCTTTATCATCCCGCGCATGTCAGAGACTTCTCCACAATTTCAGGAACGCAGCATCGTCATCGTGGGCGTTGGGCTGATCGGCGGTTCGATCGCCGCGGCCGTGCGAAAACGATTCCCCGAATGCCAGGTCATCGGAGTCGGCCGCAATGAAGAACGTCTGGAACAAGCCCGACGGGCAGGACTTCTGACCTCATGGACGGTTGATCTCAATAAGTCCACCGTTCCCGCCGGTAGCCTTGGTGTCGTTTGTCTGCCTGTGCACCAGATTCCGAATGCGGTGACCGCACTCCTGGACGCGAACTGCGAAATCGTCACCGACGCCGGCAGCGTGAAGGAGTCGGTCTATGAAGCCCTGGGGCCAAATCCGGATGAACGTTTTGTTGGCTCACACCCCATCGCCGGAAGTGAACAAAGTGGCTTTGAACATGCCGATGCCAACCTGTTCAGAAATCGTTTATGCGTCGTCACAACATCGAGTCCCGAAGATTCTGCACTCAGCCGTGTCCAGCGCGTCATCGCGTTCTGGAGATCGCTGGGATCTTCGGTTTATCTGATGTCTCCGGATGAACATGATCGAGTTCTGGCACTGACCAGTCATCTTCCGCACATTCTCGCATCCGTCGCAGCCAGTTGTGTGAACCCGGAACTGCTGACATTTACGGGCACCGGATACCGCGACACGACGCGCATCGCAGCCGGCTCGGCAAAGTTGTGGGCATCTATTCTGATGGGCAACTCAAAGCACTGCGTTGAGGCGATCGAACAAGCCGAAGAGCAGCTTCGAAAGCTCCGTGAGTCG
>CANHVD010000614.1 GCA_947463775.1 Planctomycetaceae bacterium
AGGCAGCAACTAATGCGATAACAATGTTTTTCACGGTTTCGGCACTCCTTTGCCAGTCTGAAGCCCCGATTTCCGTGGGGCGGGTAATCCATTCAATCTCAGACCGTTGACCGGTCGTGGACCAGCGTTTTGTCCCAAACCCACCAAACTCGGTCAAGGTGAAGCAAGTCTGTTTGAGGCCTATTCTGGTTTCACTGCGGTACAGGCGGGGCAAATCGGCAAGTTTTGCAGGGAATATGTGATCCTAAACTTTGCAGAGTCCCTGTTTTTACTCGTGGTTAGTGTTCATGGTTGCATCAGATAAGGAACAGCGAGAATTAAGGTCCAGTTTTGCTTCGGGTAGAGGCACAGCATTCACGCTCGAATGATAAGTTTGGCCTCACCTTTTGTTGCTCTTGCCGCAGTCCGTCTTTCCCATCATTCTGCCACTTCATTATGAGGCTCCAGCGAAACCGGGACAAGCACCCTCACCTTGCGTCTTTCTTTCGCAGATCAAGCGATCCTCGGAAGCCAGGCCCGGCTTTGTTCGACGTCCTCAGTCTTTGGCCATGAATCGGGAGAGTCACGGATGACTGCTCACAAAACGCTGCTTTCAATTCTGCTGTTCCTTGTCTGCATCTCCAGCTCCGCCGATGCGCAGTTAAAGTTGTCGGAACCGAAGGCAGAAGATGAAGGCGCAGCCATAGAAACGAGTGAACCCGATCTTCCAACTAGTTCCCGGCTGCGAAAGAGAAAGGATCCAGGGGCGTCGTCACCACGGAATACGAAAGCGTTGAATCTCGAAACTGATGACGCTTCTGCGACGCCGAGTAATGATTCCATCGAAGCCGCTGAAGAATCTGTCACTCCACCGGCTGCATCAGCAAGTCGTACCACAACCAATCCAGCGTCCGCTGGCATAGTCGCAAAAAGAACGACAATTCCCGCATGGTCTTTGATCACTCAGGATCCTGAACCATCAATGTTCTTCAGCTCCGCGGTTCCTCGCACGGAAGCCATTGCTGAAGATGCCACGTTGAATGATGTTTGCCACGTTGGAGCATCCTGTTGGGCGGTTGGTGAACGAGGCGTCGTCTGTCGATCCAATGATCACGGTCAGACCTGGACCACAGCCATGACGCCGATGGATTGCAGTCTGCAGTCTGTTTGTTTTCTGACGAATCGCATGGGATGGATAGCCGGCTACCGCGTTATCCCAGGAACAGCCCAACTCTCGGCTGTGCTCTTTCAAACTCGCGATGGCGGTGAGTCATGGACCGACCTGACGACGACTCCTCAAGTCCACGGCGGCGAAGCGATCTCAACATCAGCTCTGCCTGGATTTCTTCATGTTCGCTTTTTCGGACTCCATGAAGCGATCGCGGTTACGCTGCCTGTGCCTCTGCGTGGAGGAGCAGGAATCTTTCGGTCCGAGGACGGAGGTCAAACCTGGACTGCTCTGGCATCAGATCAGGTCGGAAGTTCGTGGAATACCGGCGGCTTTCTAAGCATGGCGGAAGGCGTGGTGGTGGGGCCGCATCAAAGCTATGCGGCTGTCGTCTCTGATCAGGCGGTCGTTGTTAATCCCTCGCAGCCGACCTTGCGACAGATGCGAGGCGTCTCGCTGAACACAGATGGCAGCGGGTGGATTGTCGGCGATAACGCGACCATATTTACGACACAGAATTCCGGCGTCACATGGGAACCACCAGTGACGGACCTTCCAAAATCAACCAGTGAACTTTCCGATCTGAATACAGTCGCCCACAGCAGTGAACTCATCCTTCTGGCCGGTAGTCCTGGCGCTTGCTTGTTTCGCAGCAACACAAACGGGCAGCAATGGGACACCGTTCAGATTCCCGCCACAGGCCGGATTACAAAACTACGGTTTGCATCCGAAGGAGTTGTTTTGGCTGTTGGAAGCTTCGGTCAGATTCTGCGGTCCGAAGACAATGGCCTGACATGGAACGCCGTTCGTTCCTCCAACTTCCGATCGGGAGTGCTCAATCTTGTAACAAACGCTGATCAGGCTGCCTGGCAGTTGCTTGCGACAACGACAGCCGAGCAGGGCGTTCGATCCGTGACCGTGCAGATGTCTCAGCAGTTGCGGACGACCGATCAGGGTTCGGCAGTGAATACGTCTGAGAAATCCCGACTGGCTGTCACACAACTTGCGGGTAATGATGCCGTCGCCGATTGGATGTTCCCCCGAACTCGCCCCGAGCATCATCGCTCAGTGTCGCAACTCATCTCCGAATGGGAGCGTCAGACCGACGGCGAAGTGCGGCGTCTGTTGCCATTGCGACTGGCCCGCGAACTCCGCAACTGGCGACCGGCCGTTATCGTGATTGAGTCGATGAGTGACGATGACGCGGTCTCAGGAGTTCTCGCGGATGCTCTGGTGCGAGCCATCCGAATTGCCGAACACGATGGTCTCGCTGACAGTGAAGTGGATGATGATCTTATTGCAGGGGCAGAGTCGCTCAGTGCTTTGGGGCTGCCCCATTGGCGTGTGCAGCGAATTGTTCGTCGAGTACCTTCTGACCGTCAGTCTTCGCCATCCTACGATGACAACGATCTGCTGCCATCGGTGGGAACGACGAATGGTTTGCTGTGCGATGCGGCGTTGCGAGTCATCGCCGGAGACGCTCGCAATCGATCGGGTATCCGAGTTCGCTCAAGTTACGAAGTCGTCATGGATCGTAATGACACGGCTGGCATTACCAATCTGCTGCAAGGCCTCGATGCAACATCGCTGAAGGGAGCCCGTAGATCGATTCAGCATCGTTCCGGCGATCAGATTAAACAACTCCAGCAGGTGCTTGATAAATCCCGGATGGAAGGAAGTGCACTGCAGGGCCATGCGAAACTGGTGAGAGCGGAAGAATCCTTAACGGCGGAACTTCAGAATGTGGGCGTTGACCTGCCGCTGGAACTTGCTGTTAAGCAGTTGAAGGATTTGGGTGATTTGAATCTGCAGCAGAACAATATGGAAGGCTTTATCGCCGTGCAGCAGGAAATCATCCGCCGCTATCCGCAGACTGAAGATGGTCGACTGGCGGCGGAGATGTTGTTTCTGTTTTACTCGTCTGCCGAAACTCGCTACTACCGAACTCGTTCCAAAAGTGGCTCACCGTTTGGAGCCTCTGTCGCTACTGCTTCTGTTGATTCTCCCGCCGTCGGTAATACGTTGACTCCTCAGGCGGGCGCTCTGAATGTTAATGGCTCAGATGCTGTCGGCGGCTCTGGCTCCGCTAATGGTACAAACTCCGGCGTTGACTCAGGCCCGGCCGGCGCAACGTTCATCACGCCCGAGAGTCGCAGTCCGCAGACTCAGGGATTTGTTCCACAGGGGCAGGGGCAAGATCCGGTTGCGGCCCTGCAGGAGCGATGGGACAGTCATGCCGCGACGGCATTTCGCATTCTTTCAGCCAGAGATGCTTCGCAGGTCTCGACGCGTCAGATTGATCCGGCGGTGCTGCTTCGCTACGCCGTGAATCAGAGACAAGTCGACGCGGCCGGGGAACAATCGAACGCTTTAGCGGAACTTAGTCAGCGGCCGGACGAGTTTGGTCTGTTTGCGAAATCAGAAATGCAGCTCAGAGCCGCAGCGACGTCCCCGTTGCCTCTGTTCAATCTGCCTCGCCAGACAGAGCGACCATTCCTGGATGGCCGGCTGACTGATTCGATCTGGGAGAATGCTCAGGAGATTTCACTGCGTTCTGGTTCTGGTCGGAGACGATCAAATTCCTCGAACGCCGATTCGGGTGCCAGCATCGACGAGAGCGATGACAAGGTTCGCAGCTTCAGCATGTTGGCGTGGGATGAAGAGTTTCTGTACATCTCAGCACGGCTGGAAAGAACTCCGGCCCATGATAACGACGTGGAACTTGCGGCGGCTCGCAGTCATGACGCGAAACATGGAGACAAAGATCGCTTCGAAATAGAACTCGACACTGACCGCGACTACGTCACGTCGTTTCAGCTGACGGTTGATGAATCCGGGCAAACCAGTGACCGCTGCTGGATGCTGACTCGCTGGAATCCTCAATGGTACGTCGCTGTTGACTCCGATGAAACGGCGTGGCGAATCGAAGCTGCGATTCCCTTCTCTGAACTGATTTCACGTCCCGCGAAGGCGGGTGATATCTGGACCGTCCGCATGAGACGCATTCTTCCCGGGGTTCTCGAGC
>CANHVD010000615.1 GCA_947463775.1 Planctomycetaceae bacterium
ACACCGGCCAGCATGACACTGCCTGCCGTTGGAGCTTCCACGTGCGCCAGAGGCAGCCACGTGTGGAACGGAAACACCGGAACTTTGATCAGGAATCCCGCCGATACTGCCAGGAAAAGAGTCACCTGCAGAGAGGCCGGGAGCGGATTTGCAACAAGCCACGCTGAAAGAGCTGGTATCGAGGTTGGATTTACCAATCCCTGCTTCGCTGCGTAAAGAACGACGTAGATCAAGCCGGACAGCGTGACCAAACTCCCTGCCAATGTGTACAGAAAGAATTTAATCGCGGCCCAGCGACGATCAGCCCCACCCCAGATTGCAATCATGAAGAACAGCGGGATGAGAGTCATTTCGAAAAAGATATAGAACAGAACAAGGTCAAACGAGCAGAAGACCCCGATCAGACCTGTCTCAAGGATCAGGACAGCCGCATAAAACTCTGAAGCGCGATCCTTGATGGCTTCCCAGGAAATCAAAACGCTGCAAGTGGTCAACAATGTCGTCAGGGCGATCATCGTGACACTAATGCCATCCAGTCCGAAATACATTTCCAGTTGAAGGCGATCTGTTGTGGCAAGCCATGGACGACGAAACTCAGCCTTGGGATGAACAGCCGAGGAGGCATCGGCCGAAGACAGTGCGGGGATGTTCCCCGTTCCCAGTGGGTCCACTGTAACCACTTTGTATTGCGACAACAGCAGTACGGAAAACAACAACGCCACAGCGCTGCCACAGCAGGCGATCCAGCGAGAACTGGACTGGTTCAGTGAGTTGCGGAACAGCATCAGCAGTAACGATGTTACAGCCGGGATTGCAAGGGTGATAAAGAGAAGAGCAATCATGTGAACTCTGCAATCAAACTGAAAAGGGTCAACAACGCAGGACGGAGCAGCTCAGAAGCGACATCGGATCAAAACATAGTCAGAACCAGAACAACCGCTGCCACAACCCCTGCCCACATGAATCCCGCATAGGACGAGACAACTCCGGTATGGAACTGTCGTGGTATCGAACTCAGTGCCTTGGGAATGGCGCCGATAGAATCAACGATGCAATCGATCACTCCTCGATCAAAGACAGTCGCCAGTTTTGCGATGCCCACCAGCGGCAGCACGACCAGGGCCTTCAGAATCTCGTCGAGGAAGAACTTGCCCTGAGAAATCAGATACAGCGGCTTCATTGCACTCGCGATGGCTCCCGGAACCTTCGGAGAAGCAACGTAGAACATCCACGCCAAACCAATACCCGCGATCGCCACAACGCTGCTCAGCGCCATGACACCCCAGTGAAGGTGTTGTGATTCCGGCGGAACCGGAGTCAGCCCCATCGTCTTCTGCAGATAATTTGCGAACAGGTGAGTCGGCCCGACAGCCAAACCGATCAACGCTGCACAGACCGCAAGAATTCGCAGTGGCCAAGCCATAATTGGCGTGGCTTCGTGAGGATGATGGCCTGCTTCTTCAGGGAATTTTTCAGGGCCGCAGAACGTCATGAAGTAGGCACGGAATGTGTAAAACGCTGTGAGGAACGCAGTTCCTGTCGCCACAGCCCAGATCACACCGAAGAACAACCCATGCTCTTTGCTGCGTGAAGCCTCTGCAAGGACCGCCAGAATATCGTCCTTACTCCAGAAACCGGCGAGCAGAGGAACACCAGCGAGTGCTGCAGCTCCAACCAGGAAAGTCCAGTGAGTGATCGGCAAGGCATGCTTCAGACCGCTGAATCGACGCATATCAATCACGTCGCCCATGGCGTGCATTACGCTGCCTGCGGCAAGGAACAGCAGGGCCTTGAAGAAGGCGTGAGTAAACAAGTGGAACATACCGGCCGTTACCGCAGGCGTGACCAGTTCCGCACTGGCCGCACCGCAACCCAATGCCATAAACATAAAGCCGAGCTGACTCACTGTGGAGTAGGCCAGGACACGTTTCAGGTCCATTTGTGTGAGTGCGGTCAGAGCGGCGATTGCTGCTGTGGCGGCACCGATGGCGGAAACAGCGAGCTGAGCATTGGGGGCCATGACAAACAGCGGCGTACAGCGAGCGACCAGATAAACTCCGGCGGTCACCATTGTTGCAGCATGAATCAGGGCGCTGACAGGGGTTGGCCCTTCCATCGCATCGGGCAACCACACCTGAAGCGGGAACTGAGCTGATTTGCCCATGGCTCCCAGAAACAGGCAGAAACAAATCAACTGGATGACTCCGGGATTCTTGACTTCGACGGCCGCGATGCGGGCTGAGTCACTCAGAACCGTCACGAAATCCAGAGATCCAAAATTCGTCCAGATCAGGAAAATGCCCATGATCAGGCCGAAGTCACCAATTCGATTGACGACGAATGCTTTCTTGGCTGCCGCGGCCGCTGATGGCTTCTGAAACCAAAATCCGATCAACAGGTAGCTGCAAAGTCCCACCGCTTCCCAGAACACGAACAGTAAGGCGAAACTGCCGGAAAGAACCAGCATGCACATCGAGAACACGAACATAGACACGGCCGCAAAAAATCGCGGGTAGCCAAGGTCATGGCTCATGTATCCTGAACCAAACATCGACACCAGCAAGCTGACGCCAGTGACCATGCTGAGCATAATGGCCGTGATTGAATCGGCCCTGAGCTCAATGTTCGCATGCAGGTCGCCAACGTTGAGCCATTCGTATCCTGATACGAGGATCTGAGGTCCGGCGAAAGTGCCGATTTCACCTGGGTCAACGGCTGCTGATCCCATTGAAGGCAGTATCTTCAACAGCAGAATCAGAGAACAGACAAAAGAAACCGCCAGAGCCGACCAGCAGGGCAGGTGACTCTTATAGCGCAGCAGCTTTGGGCCCAGCAATGCGGTAATGACTGCCGATGCCAGCGGAGCAACGGGAATCAGCCACAAAACCAGCTGTTGGATTTCTTCAGACATAGGAGACAACTCAAAACACAACGGTCAGACAAATTTCAAAATCAGACACCGCAGAGGTCAGGGCCATAACTCTTTCAGGTTCGCGCTGAGGACGCACCGGCCGAAGACTTTGTTCGGGGTGGGTCTTTGGGTGCAATCCCGGCTGGAGTCAGTTTCGGCGTATCACCATAAGATCCGCTTCCATCATCAATCCGGGCTGGTGCATCCTGAACTGGTGCTGGCATATCCGGCTCTCGAAGCTCAGACCAAAGATTAATATCCAGCGAGTGCGACTTGCGATACAGCGACAACACCAAAGCCAATGCAAGCCCCGCTTCGCAGGCGGCGACTGTCAGAGTGAAGATCGTGAAGATCTGACCTTCCTGAGTCTGATGAATCCTGCCGAACGTCACGAGCGTCATCGACACACCGTGCATCATTAACTCTGCCGACAAGACCATCAGAATGAGGTTGCGGCGAGTCAGAAAACCAATCGCGCCGAGGATGAACAACCCCGCCCCGACCAATAGAAATCTCAAATCTTCTGGTGTCATAATGCACCCTGTTCTCTACGCGGTGCGAGAGCGATTGCACCGATGCTGGCAACCAGCAAAAGTGTGCCCGCGAGTTCCACGGCAAACAAATAATCGCTGAACAAAGAACGTCCAAGACCCTTCAAGTCACCCACAGCATGGTCAGGGTCTGCTGCACTCAGAAGATTCCCGGGTTTCGCAGGAGCTTTCGCTTCTGACGACGGCGATAAGGAGTCAGCCGGAGCCGGGACCATTGAGATCATGTTTTCGGAGTTGACCGCCGCACTAGTGCCAGCGCCTTTTGCCTTTGCTACGACAACAGGAACGCCGATCTCCAGTTTCTCCTGCTGAAGAGTCATGGCAACAGCACCCAGCAATACAAAGGCTGAGATGGTTGCCATTACTGATTGACCGGATTTCTGGTCGTAACCGGCAGCACCACTTTGCTGAGCCAGCATGATGACGAACAGGAACGTGACGATCACCGCACCTGCGTAAACGATGATGGTGGCTGCAGCCAAAAACGGCGCACTCTGGAGAAGAAACAGACCGCAGGTTGCGAGAGTTGCCAGAGCAAACCACAGGGCTGCATAGACCGGGTTCTTCGCAGTAATCATCAGCACTCCGCAGAGCAGGGCACTGACTGCAAAGACCCAAAACATGACTTCGTCAGCCAATTGGGTCTGAGGCTTTCCGCAGGACAGGCAGAATGCAAAAAGTCCTGCAGCTGTGAACAAA
>CANHVD010000616.1 GCA_947463775.1 Planctomycetaceae bacterium
ACCTGATGGACCGGCCACTCCTGCCATGCACCACGATACAGCCAGACTTCACATTCCTTGAACCATTCGTCATTACGGCAAACGTCACAGGCGTGGAAGATCGCCTTCAGACAGACTCGATGTGTGCCATGAGGATCGGTCAGGTCCCCGGCTGCATAGATCTGGTGGGGCTTTAGTTTTCTCAGCAGCTCTGTGATGATGTTGATGTCATCTGGCCCGATCGGCTTCTTTTTGACTCCGCCCGTTTCATAAAACGGCATATTCAGGAAGTGAAGTCGTTCGTTCGGGATACCGCAGCATCGTGCTCCCGCTCGAGCTTCGCCCTGACGAATCAGGCCCTTGATCTGCTGAATCTCTCTGCTGTCGACCTGCCCTGGCTGCTTATGCTTGAGGAACTCTTCGACGTGTTCTTCAAGAGACGTAAGCCGATCTGACATCAGGCCAAATGCGGCACAATAATCAGACACAAACTCGGTAAATCGCAACGTATCGTCATCGAACACTGCAATGTTGCCGGACGTTTGATAGGCGATATGAACTTCATGTTCCTGATCGGCAAGTCGGATCAGCGTGCCACCCATCGAAATGACATCGTCATCGGGATGCGGTGAAAAGCACAGAACTCGCTTGGGGAAAATGTGATCGAATGGCTGAGGTCGGTCGCCGGGACGCTTGGCATGAGCCGGTTTGCCCGCAGGCCAGCCGACGATCGTGCCTTGGAGATGTCGAAACACATTCAGGTTGATTTCGTAAGCTGAACCGTATTCGGCCAGAAGATCCTGGAGACCTTCTTCGTTGTAGTCGGAATCTGTCAGCTTGAGGATGGCTTTGTTCATCTTCTCCGACAGCCAGATGACGGCGCGGCGGATGATCGCGTCGTCCCACTTCACGTTTCCGACCAGCCATGGAAGTCGCATGCGTGTCAGGCCAGCCGTGGCGGCCTGATCAAGCAGCATCTCGACATTAGGATGTCGCTGGAGATATGTCGCAGGAATCGATGGCGTCATTTCGCCTTCGACGGTCTTCGCCACGATCCCCGATTTGTTTTCGCCAAACGCAAGGATAAAGACCTTGCGAGCTTCCAGAATTGTTCCCACGCCCATCGTGATCGCACGGCGAGGAACGTTTTCGGTGCCGAAGAAATCGCTGGCGGCATCGATGCGAGTGACCGTGTCCAGCGTGATCATGCGGGTACGAGTTGTCTGGTCTGAACCCGGCTCATTGAAACCAATATGCCCCGTTCGACCGATCCCCAGAATCTGGATATCGATGCCACCGGCGGCCGTAATACGAGCTTCATAGTCGCGGCAGTAGTCAGCCACTTTTTCGGCAGGCCAGGTTCCATCAGGAACGTTGGCGTTTTCCGGCTTGATGTCGATGTGATTAAAGAGATGCTCCCGCATGAAACGGACGTAGCTCTGCACGTCCTCGGGTTGCATCGGATAGTATTCGTCGAGGTTGAACGAGATCACGTTGGAGAAGGAAAGTCCTTCTTCGCGATGCATGCGGACCAGTTCGGCGTAGATGCCGGTCGGTGTTGAGCCTGTGGCCAGACCCAGAACACAGTTCTTGCCTTCCGCCTTACGAATTCGAATTAAAGAGGCGATCTCCGTCGCGACCTTCCTCGCGGCTTCTTTGGAGTTTGCAAAAATCGTGCATCGCAAGCGTTCGAGCTGACAGGGATCCTGCTTGGGGTTCATTGCTGTCGGGGTCCGTGTTATTTGGTTCTAGACGTTGTTGAAATAGAAATCGAAAACTGGAGCAAAGTGCAGTGGGTTGGCTGAGTTTGGTTGTTTCCGGTTTTGAACGCAATTCCAGACGATGAATCCCTGTATTTGGGGGCAGTCACGGAATTCTGTAGGTCCTGCCTGCCGGGCTCATCATTACCCCCATCCTTTCAGCAAATCGTTCATAATCACACAGCCGTCCATCGTCAAGTCGGTCCCGGGATTACGAGCGACAGAGGGACGGCACGCGAATCTCGGCCCCAAACCGGCGGACCGCTGGTTTGGGAGCTAGAGGCATCTCAACCCCAACGGGGTTTTACAACAAAGCCTGGGGTCGCCGTGACAACGGCGCACCCCAGGAAAATTTGCCTTGCGATTCGAACACCAACGGGGTTCCACAATTCGCTGCTGCTGCAATACTTGATTAAAGAATGATGTCCGTGCTGTGGAACCCCATCGGGGTTCTGGACATTCCTTGGTCCGGTACCTGGGGTGCGCCGCAAGCCGGCGACCCCAGGCTTTGTTGTAAAACCCGTACCGGGTTGAATCGCAGGATTCTTCGCGATGGATAATTCAAGGTCGCAACCAAAATGGGCTAATTCCTCGACAAGAAATGTGGGGAAAGATGAGTCCCGCAGAAAGGACCTACATTGACAATGATCCTCGACCAGCCCCCTGCATTTGGGTGCAGATGCCCGCTGAGGAACATTACCGGTCTGTCGCAACAACAGTCAGTTTGAGTCGTATTCTTCCCGTTGCTGAGCCGTACGGGCGTTTAGCGGCTGCGGTTTACATTTCATGCGTATGAGGCTGGCATTGACCAAAGTCCGGTTTTCCAGCAAGATCCGCCGGTCCACTCTCTTCGGCAGATGAAAATTGCCGGAAAACCTCAGTGTCTCTCAACTCTCTGAACTCTGTGCAAACCGCATTTTTTCTGCGGTTTTTGCCAGCTTTGGTTAACGTGTGTTCATGACCGCAGGCTCACCACCGGATCGTTTCGAAATCGCTCGACTAGAGAAGCTGGAGAAAATCCAGTCTCTGGGGCATGACCCCTGGGGTCAGAGATTTGATAATCACGAAGGCATTTCCAGCGTCAGAGAACGTTGCCCGGCGGAGTCAGGAGTTGATGGCGATACGGTTCGCGTTGCGGGGCGAATTCGCGGTCGTCGCAAGGCCGGAAAGCTGCGATTTATCGATTTGCAGGACCAGACTGGTCGAATCCAGCTGCTGTTTTCTCGCGGCGACATGACAGAACCCCAATGGGAACTGGTCAGCGCTCTCGATGACGGAGACCTGATCGGAGCCGACGGACCGCTGCGATTGACGAATACCGGCGAGAAATCGATCTTCGTCAAAGAGCTGACAGTACTCTGCAAGTCGCTCACCCAGCCGCCGGAAAAATTCCACGGTCTGAAGGACGAAGAGATCCTCATCCGACAGCGATACCTGGATCTGATTTATACCGACGGCGTATTGGAACGCATGCTGAAGCGATCCACGATTATCGATTCTATTCGGCAGACACTGCGAACAAACCGGTTTCACGAAGTTGAGACGCCTGTTCTGCACGCGGTTGCTGGTGGAGCTGCGGCCCGGCCGTTTGTGACACATCACAACGCAATGGACATGGAGCTCTACCTTCGCATCGCCCTTGAGTTGCACCTCAAGCGTCTAATGGTGGGCGGCATTGAACGAGTCTACGAGATCGGGCGAGTGTTCCGGAATGAAGGAGTCGATGCGACTCACAATCCCGAATTCACGATGATCGAGATTTATCAGGCCTACGGTGACTATGAAACGATGATGGATCTGACCGAACAGATCGTCGTCAACGCGTTGAAAGCGATCGGGAATAGTCTGATCATTCCGTGGGGCGATGCGGGCGATCAGATTGACCTGACTCCGCCATGGCCGCGACGAAAGTATGCCGATCTGTTTCGTGAACATGCAGGTTGCGATATGAGCGATGCGGCTGCGGTCGCAGTTGTCGCCAAAAAGTTCGGAATCGAAACAGCCGGAGTTCATCCGGATGTGATCATCAACGAAGTCTTCGAGAAGACCGTTGAAGATCATCTCAGCGGCCCGGTGTTTGTTATCGATTATCCGGCGTCCATTTGTCCCCTGACAAAGCGTAAGCAGAGTGATCCATCGATCGCTGAACGCTTCGAACTGTATATTCGCGGCATGGAACTGGCGAATGCGTACACCGAATTGAATGACCCGCGGCTGCAGGAAGAATTGTTCAGGACTCAGCTTGCGGGCTTGGCCGCTGAAGATTCCATGGCCAAAATGGATCATGATTTCGTCAAAGCACTGAAGGTCGGAATGCCACCAGCTGGAGGTCTCGGGATCGGGATTGATCGCCTGGTGATGTTGCTGACGAACAGTCATGCGATCAAGGATGTGATTTTCTTCCCGTTGACTCG
>CANHVD010000617.1 GCA_947463775.1 Planctomycetaceae bacterium
GACAAGACTAACGATCTGCGGTTGATCGGAAACGACAGACTTCGTTTCAGGAAAATCGATCAGCATGATGTCGGACACGGGCAGCTTGATGGTTGCTGCATCGACCTGCAATTCCACTTCTTCTGGCGAGATCAGGATCAGCGCCCCCTGATGAACAGTGCCATCAAGCAGAGACACTTTTGCATTCGTGTCGGTCTGGGCAACCGCTGCGACAGGCAAGGCCAGAAGTACCAGAAGTGTCAGAGCTTTCATGCGATCCCTCAATTCAACAATCGATCTATTCACTGTTCTGAACCGCCCTCAAAAACTAAGGCTTTGCAACCCGACAAAGATCTCGCTTCATGCTGTCGCAGCGACACACCTATTGTCTTAACAACCTACTTCTTCTGTTCCGCAATCCGTTTTGTGTACCGGCTGATTGCATCCAGAAAATTGGGAGGAAACTGCTGGCGAATCAGTTCTTTCGCCTGGGCTTCGGCTTGCTTATCCAGCATCCCCCAGTTGCCGTTTTCCGTCAGATCTTTAGGGTCAGCTTTGCCTTCGGCGCTGGAACCTTTGATCGTACTCTGAGCAATCCCCTGTTGACCGGGCTGATTCTGTTGTTGACCACCGCCCTGCCCTGATTGCTGTTGCTGCTGCTGCTGTTTTTGTTGATCTTCCATTTGCTTCAGAAGCTTGTCGAGAGCTGCAATAACTTCTTCTTCGCGTTTCTGAACAGGATCATTTGAGTTCCCCAGATCGAGCCTTCGCTGCACGTCGGACATCAACTTTGCAACCTCCGGCAGTCCGGAAGAGTTATCTCCGGCTTCAGCCTGCATCAGTTCGGCGACCGTGCGAAAACGCGTTGGGACATCGAGCGTGTTGTTCAACAGCAGGGCCAGATCATCACTGGCGTCAGACGCCTTCAGTAATCGAAGTCGGCATATGGCACGATAGAAAAACAGACTGGCCGGATCTGCAACTGCCTCAGGAGTCAGCGATTCCATCATCGAGATCGCTTCATCGTAGAACCGATGCTGCGTCAACCAGCGAGCATAGTAGAGCTGAACATGGTCACGATAGAATGAGTCCGACCGAACGCCTTCGAAGTTCGGAGGCTCGAATGGGGAACCAGATCGGCAGGCCTCGACAACTTTCCGAGCAGATTCATCGGCAATCGCCAACGAGTCCACGATTCGGTCAAGCGTTTCTTCGGCTGTCAGATTTTGCAGCTCAGCCTTATCTTTCCAAAGAGCACCGACTTTACGAGCCGTCGGTTCATCCGCTTTTGCCAGAGCCATCCACTGCAGTAAGCGAGCTTGAACCTGATCGATCGGCATACGTCGAAATGCGACCTTTGACTCAGGCTGCTTTGCAACCTTCCCAGCCTCTGCTTCCTCAACCCCGGGGGGTTCTGTGCCGGGCTTTTCGTCGAATATTGGTTGAAAGACTGCTCGGTCCAAACTTACTGTTTGAAACTCTCCAGAAACGGCGTCGAAACAGGCAGCCAGAATAAGCAGATATGCGAAATTCATTGGAATGGTCTCACAGAGCAGGCCCGAAAATCACGCCGGTGCAGACATCGTACTCGCCCGACCGAGTTTTCGGAACACACTAAACAGACATACTGCCTTCCGCAGCCTCTTTGCGAGACTCATTCGTTGACACTACAGATTGTCGATCTGTACAGTCTGTCAAACCTGTCTTTAAAGCCACTGCCTTCTTTGTCAGATTGCAGGCAATTCGCTAGAACCCGGCTCAAACTTCGTCGGTTTTGGGATAGTCGGTTTACCGTCATCGAGTTAATCCAGGGTCATAGGGCGATTTCATGTCCGCTGCTAATTCCACATCTGAGCGAACTCGCCGGACAGTTGCACCGCACATCAAACTGACCAAATATGACGTTGCGGTGTCGATCTTGATGACAACAGCAACGTGTGCCGGGCTGGCGTTTATGGTGATGCTGTTCATTTGGCTCTCGAATATGCTTCCCTCACCGGTTTCAAAGCAGGTCACGATGTTGCCTGCCGGAGACGGCGGATGGGAAGATGGGGACCCCAATGCAACCCCCAACGTTGATTCTCCTGAAGACGCCTCACTCGATCCTTCCATGGCGAATGAAGAAACTGACGTCACTCAACTGGAAGAAGTCACCGAGCAGGTAATTGAAGTCGCTGAGAATGCAGCCACAATGGTTGCCCCCAATGAAAACACGGACCAGAACACGTCGGGGATTCCCGGAAGTGCCGAAGGTACCGGCGGTCGGCCGTTGGGAAGCGGCGGTCCGGGGCGTGGCGGGGCAAAACGTGAACAGCGATGGTTCGTCGAATTCGGCGATAAGGGTGATCTGAAAAGCTACGCCACGCAACTGGACTTCTTCGGTATCGAATTAGGTGCAATGTTTCAGGAAGAAGGTCGCCTTGTTTACTTGAGTAACCTGAGCCAGGACGCTCCGACAACCCGTGAAGTCAAGACCGGGGATTCTGAGAAGCGTTTGTTTATGAGCTGGCAGGACGGCAGTGAGCAGCGCCGTGCCGCGGACCTGGAACTGTTCCAGAAGGCGATGATCGATGCTTCGCCCGCAGTTGTCATGCATTTCTATCCAGCCGCGACTGAAGAAATGCTGGCGACGAAAGAATTCGAGTATGGCAATAAAGCCGCCACCGAAATTCGTCGTACTTATTTTCAGGTGAAGAAAGCCGGGACAGGATATGAATTTGTTGTGACGCGGCAGCAATTGAGATAACTCGTTGGCAGATATTGCGTTTTCATTTTGTTGTTGATTTTTCGGGACGTCCAATGATCAGTCTTCCAGATTTACTTCTTATGCCCTCAACATTCGCAGCGGCGCAAGTTTCGACCTTCATGTGGTTAGTGGAGCAATCGATCTGGATAGGTATTGGTGGTTGTGCCGCATTGGGAATGTATTGTGGCATTCTTTTACTGCGACGAGTGAAGCAAAAAAAGTTTCCAGGTGCCGAGGCGGAGCAGGCGTTCCTGGATGATTTGATTGAACGACTGGAGAAGCGAGACTTTGATGGAGCTGCTCAAGTCTGCGATGATCCATCCGTCTGGAACAAAGCGCTGCCTCAGTTGGCTCTGGTGGCAATCCAGAACCGTGGCGAGCCCATGAAAAAGATTCGCCAGATCGTAGGTGAACGATTTGAGCGTGATGTTCTTGGCAGTCTGGAAGTGCTCAATTCGTGGGTCGGCACAAGCATCAAGACTGCTCCTCAGATGGGGCTGCTGGGAACCGTCCTCGGGATGATCAATGCGTTTTCAAAGATCGCCGGAGCTGCCGCATCGGGCGTTGACCCGAAAGAGTTGTCTGCGGACATCAGCTTCGCTTTGTGGACCACGGCTGCAGGCATGGCGATTTCGATTCCCTTGATTATTCTTCAGTCGGCTGCGACCAACAGTATCAAGAAACTGCAGGAATCCGTAGATGAAAGCGGCGGACTATTCCTTGATGAATTGGCATTGGCCAAGAATCCGAACGCACCGTAATCACCTGTGGTTTGCAGCGAAGATTCCTGACTCTCAAGTTCTGTTAGGCAGCTTATGTCGGCCGACGATGACGAACCTTACGTGAGGAAGAAGAAGCCGGATCCTGATACAGAGATCGATATCACACCGATGATCGATGTGACGTTTCAGCTTCTGATCTTTTTCATGGTGACCTCAACGATGCAGGGAAATCCACCAGCGGAGATCCCGAAGTCAATGTCGGGCGGGTCCATTGAAATGGCCAAGGTCATCAATATCGTGATCAAGCCTCCGGTGAGTGCAACAGTTGACCCGGTCATTGAGATTGACAAGAAACCACTGACACTGGAAGAGTTGCGAGCCAGAATCAACGACGCCGCGGGGGCCGCGACACAGGGAATCGACCTGATGATCATGGCTGACAGGGCCGTGCCCAATCGATTCACCGGTGAAATTGAAGCGATGATCGCTGAAATTCCAGGTGTTACTTACCACTTTGCGGTTCAGGACCGACGTTAGCAGACGTGATTACTCATGACAGACCTGACTGATAAACAACTGGGCGAGTTTCATCTGCTGCGCCGACTCGGCAGCGGTGGAATGGCTGACGTGTTTCTGGCGGAACAGACAACGCTGCAGAGATATGTCGCAGTGAAGGTCATGAAGCCTTCTCTGATGGC
>CANHVD010000618.1 GCA_947463775.1 Planctomycetaceae bacterium
CTGTATAACGGCACGGAGTTCTTGAAAATCGGTGTTCCGGCCGGTGCAAAGTTTCAGCCCATCTCCCCTCGAACCGCGAAGCCAATCGTGTTCTACGGCACGTCGATTACTCACGGTGCCTGTGCTTCTCGACCTGGCATGCCGCATCCATCAATTCTGGGACGAAGACTCAATACACCGACGATCAATCTGGGCTTTTCGGGCAATGGCCGCATGGAGGCCAATGTTGGACAATTTTTGATCGAACTGGATCCGTCCGTTTACGTGATTGATTGCCTTCCCAACATGTCGGCCGATGAAGTCACCGCGAATACTCAGCCACTCGTGAAGCAGTTGCGAACTGCCCATCCAGAGACGCCGATCGTGCTGGTCGAAGATCGCAGCTATTCCGGATCGTGGTTGATCACTTCTCAACGCGAACGCAACGAAAGCAGTCGCAAAGCGTTGAAAGCTCAGTATCAGATGTTGCTGGACGCCGGCACGGAACGATTGTCGTACATCGATGGCGAATCATTGCTGGGGGCCGACCGCGATGATACGACCGATGGTTCTCATCCATCCGATCTGGGCTTCTATCGCCACGCCGATATGTTTGAACCCGTCCTCCGCGAGGCATTGAAGGCAAGCGCAAAAGCGTAACGGCACAAACCATCGTATGAGTGCTTAAAAATCGAAAACAACACAGGATGGCGTGCGACATCCGCTTCGGTTGGGAGCACCCAACTTGCTCAAGCATTCTTCGCAGTCGACCACGCGCCGATCGCAAAAAACAACCAGCCGAGAATCATCAGTGTTCCGCCGATAGGAGCGATCGCTCCCCAGGGAACTCCCAGCCACTTGGGCCCCGCGATGACCAGCAGGTAAAGCGATCCGCTGAAGAAGAAGACCCCTCCCAAAAAACAGACCGACGCTGCTGACAGCCAGCGTGATCGTTGTCGCAGCATCAAAGCTCCCGTCAGCCCCAATGCCAAAGCATGCGCCATGTGGTAGTCCACACCGGTTTTGAAATCCTGTAAGTACTTGTAGCTGGCCGGGACACTTTGGCCTGCGATCATCTTCGGCTCCATGTCCGCATATTTCTTCTCGAGATAGCCGTCACCGGTGTTGCTGGTCAAACCATGAGCACCGAAGGCTCCCAGCGTGACGGCCAACATGCCAAGCAAAGCCGACAGCACAAGGCATAGACGAGGACTCATGGGAGAAACCTTTGAAGGCGGAATGTTGAGGAACGTTCGGACTCGGACAAGCGATTTTCATAATCACCACCAAGTCTACCCTGGTGGCGTAGACTAAGTGAGCAGAATGCTGGCCACTGGTGAGTGTCTTCAGGAACACAGGAAAGTACGGGCGGCTGCTTTCGTCGTTTAACGGCAGATACACCACCGAATCAATATCCCGCCCATGATCACTTTCACCTAAATCCGAATTATGGCGACGATGAGCCTGAAAAGAGGCCGATCGGCCCACCCCGGCAACTGATTTCCAGAATTGATGTTTGTTTCTTAGAACTCACCAAATCGCCTATCATTCGGCTCTACAACGGCGCCGCTGTGTGCCTGAATCCGGATCCTCTGAACCCGACTTCGAAGCATCCCATGACAGATATCGAAAAGCTTGGACAGTTCTACCTCGGCAAAACCCACGACCTGAAAACCGGAGTCACCTCGCCCGATCAGGTCGTCATGTATGACGCAAAAGACCTCACGACTCATGCGGTCTGCGTCGGCATGACCGGCAGCGGCAAGACCGGTTTGTGTCTCGCACTTCTTGAAGAAGCCGCCATCGATGGCACGCCCGCGATCTGCATCGACCCCAAGGGCGACCTCGGAAATCTGATGCTCGCGTTTCCCGATTTGTCGCCACAGGATTTTCAGCCGTGGGTTGATCCTCAGGAAGCCAGTCGCAATGGAATGACGGTTCCTGAGTTCGCCAAAAAAACGGCTGACACTTGGCGAAATGGACTGGCTGAATGGGGACAGTCCGGAGAACGCATTCGTAAGTTCAAAGCCGCCGCCGACGTGGAGATTTATACTCCCGCCAGCAACGCCGGCCGACCTATCACCGTCCTGAAATCATTCGATGCGCCGAATGATTCAGTCCGCTCCGACTCCGACGCGTTGCGAGGGAGCATCATGTCGGCGGTGTCAGGGCTGCTGGCTTTGCTGCAAATCAATGCCGATCCGATCAGCAGTCGTGAACATATTCTGCTGTCCAATATTCTCGATTACTACTGGCGCAGTGGTCAGAACGTGGATATGGGATCGCTGATTCGCAGCATTCAGGCACCGCCATTTAATAAGGTTGGCTTTCTGGATCTGGAATCGTTTTATCCGCAGGGCGAACGCTTCAAACTCGCGATGACGTTAAACAACCTGCTCGCGTCTCCCAGCTTTGCCGCGTGGCTCGAAGGCGAACCGCTCGATATCCAGAAGCTGTTGTGGACACCAGCCGGTAAACCTCGCCTGGCGATTATTTCCATCGCTCACCTTTCCGATCAGGAACGAATGTTCTTCGTCACGATCCTGCTGAACGAAGTGCTGAGCTGGATGCGGAGTCAGACAGGAACTTCCAGCCTGCGAGCAATCCTTTACATGGATGAAGTGTTTGGCTACTTCCCGCCAACCGCGAATCCGCCCTCGAAGCTGCCGATGCTGACATTGCTGAAGCAGGCTCGAGCATTCGGGCTGGGTTGCGTCCTGGCGACTCAGAACCCCGTGGACCTTGACTACAAGGGACTGTCGAACTGCGGCACATGGTTTCTGGGACGGCTGCAGACGGAACGCGATAAGATGCGAGTTCTCGAAGGGCTCGAAGGTGCGGCCGCTTCGACGGGATCAACCTTCGATCGCCAGCAGATGGAGCAGACTCTGGCCGGTTTGGGCAGTCGAGTGTTCCTGATGAACAATGTGCATGAGGATGCTCCGACGGTCTTTCGTAGTCGCTGGGCGTTATCATATCTTCGCGGGCCAGTGAGTCGTCAGCAGATCGAATCTCTGATGGCTCCGTTGAAGGGCAACAGTCCGGCACCATCAACCACGGCTCAGGTGATGAGCAGTGCTCCGGTCGCTCCTCGTTTTGCAGCTCCGGCGACTGAACTCCCCAGTCAGCCAACCAGACCGGTTTTGCC
Source organism: Planctomycetaceae bacterium (assembly GCA_947463775.1). Taxonomy (GTDB): domain Bacteria; phylum Planctomycetota; class Planctomycetia; order Planctomycetales; family Planctomycetaceae; genus SXXK01. The sequence continues at coordinate 3,128 of CANHVD010000618.1, forward strand.
CCCGGGGATCGCGGAGTTCTTCCTGCCGGCTCATATTCAGGCCGATCGATTTGTGTATCGTCCGGCTTTGCTGGGACAAACTCGCATCCATTTTATTGATGCGAAGAACGGTATCGACTTGTGGGATCCCGTGACGCTGATTCGCCTGGGCGGCGATTCCATTCCTGCAGACCCCTGGCTTGAAGCTGACGAATGGGACGAAGCCGATGTGCCGCAATTGTTGCCAGAGCCTGAATTCGGCGACGCGACATTCCGTGAGCTGCCCACCGAGCTGACTCAGAAGAAGTCTTACACCGGCTGGACGACAGCCATCAAAAATCATCTCTACCGAGACCGTAAGCTGGTCGTCTTTACATGTGAAGAGCTGAAGCAAACTTCGCAGCCCGGTGAATCTGAAAGCGACTTCCGCATTCGTCTGCGTCACGCCGCGCGAGAAGAGCGAGATCGTCTGGTGGAAAAACTGCGTCGCAAGTATGCCACGAAGTTTGGTACTCTGGACGACAAGATTCGGCGGGCTGAGCAGAAAATTGAGAAAGAGAAGCAACAGAAATCTCAGAAGACGCTCAGCACAGCGGTCAACTTCGGCACCAGTATTCTCGGGGCGTTATTTGGCCGCAAACTGGGCACATCGACGAACGTCACGCGGGCTGGATCTGTGATAAAGTCGGCCACCAATATGGCCTCAGAATCCACCGACATTCGCATTGCGGAAGAGCAATACGCCGCGTTGCTGCAGGAACGGGAAGCTCTGAATGCGACTGTCGAAGGTGAGGCCAATGAGATCGTGCATCAGTTCGATACGGATGTCATGAAGTTCGACAGTCTGGAAATCTCACCTCGGAAAACCGACACCGCGGTTGATCGGATCGCGTTGCTATGGCTTCCCTTCGTCGACGACGGCGCGGGGAACATGCACCGCGCGTTTTGATTATTGCGACGGTCATATTTAGGCAGGGTTGGACCAGCGAGCATTGCGAGCGCCGGCCCACCCTACGCAAATTTCAATAGTACAAA
>CANHVD010000619.1 GCA_947463775.1 Planctomycetaceae bacterium
AGTCTATGTCAAGGTTGACGGCAAGTGGCTGATTGCAAGTGTCCGCGACAGTGCACCACGCGACCTGCGTGAACATTCCGTGCATTTGCAGCAACTGGGATGGCTGAAGGGCGACTGGATCGATGAAGGGGACGACTCTATCGTCAACTTTTCGTGTGAAGCTGTGGATAACGGCAACTTCCTGATGCGGAAGTTCACGATCGTCATCGGTGGTGAAGAGGCCATGAGTGGAACTCAGCGGATTGGATGGGATCCTTTGACCGGAAAACTTCGGACCTGGATTTTCGATTCCGAAGGCGGTTATGGTGAAGGTCTTTGGCATCGCGATGAAGAGAATGACCGCTGGGTTCTGAAGACAACGGGTGTTACAGCGGATGGAGAGACGGCTTCGAGCACGAGCCTTTACACATTCGTCAACGAACACACGATGACATGGCAATCGGTTGATCATGAGATCGCCGGCATCCAGCAGCCGGACAGCGACATCATCACCATCGTGCGTCATTCGGCAGGTCCTGCACCTGCCATCGCCGCCGACCAAAATGCACCAGCGGGACGCTGATCAGCACAGCATCGCTCATGGCGATTCGAACTGCGACGAGGCCAGAACTCCGTCTGGGCTTCCGCTTCGCGCAGCCTCAAACCTCAAGGATCATTCAATGAAACGTAATTTTTGGAAGACCGCAATCTCGTGCGGCTTAGCTTTCTGTCTTGGTTCCAATCTTTCGGCAGCGGAAGCAAATCCAGGAGTCGATGATACGGACACGTTGCTGGCTCAAGCCGGCCGCGGAGGACAAAAAGGTGGTGGTGGCCAGAGAGGTGGTGGCGGTCATCAGGGTGGAGGTCGCCCCGGTGGTGGCTCAAATCCGGGTCGAGGCAATGCCGGCGGTGGTGGACATGTTTCGCCTTCGCGCGGAAATGCTGGCGGCGGTTTCAGTGGTCGCGGGGCGATTCACGCACCGTCAATGAATGGACCACGCCTGGGAGGTGTTCGTCCGGGAAATGGCCGAGGTGGCTCAGTTTCAGGGGCGAATCACTCGCCCTCATTCAGTCGTCCTTCGGTACGACCAGGAAGCGGAAATGCGATAGGAAACTCGATTGCAGGTCGCCAGCACCGTGGGGCGGTACTGTCGCCTGGAGCCGGAGCCGCGCGATCCGCTCCTGCTTTCAATGGTCGAAACATCGGGCTGAATCGTCTGCCCCGAGTCAGCAACAACGTTGGTCGGCAGATCAATAATGCTCGGATTGGAAACCGACCGTTTCAGGGGAACTCGATCAACTTCAATAATCGAGCCTTCAACGTTGGAAGCAGCCACTATCAACCTTCGCATTATCGCCATAGTGGCTACCACGGCTATTGGAATGGGAATCGAGGAGCGAGTACCAGGAATAACGTTCTCTCAGCCGTGGCTTATGGTTTGGGTAGTGGCCTCGGTAATGGAAATTATGGTTACGGAAACTACGGCTATGGAAACTACGGTGGATACAACAACTACAACGGCTATGGAAATGGCTGGGGTTGGGGGCTGGGCAACGGGTATCGAGGAGGACGCGGATACCGAAGCTACAGCGGCTATGGTTATCGGCCTCTGGGATGGGGACTTGGCGGATGGGGCCTTGGCTCGCTGATCTATAACAGTGGTTATCTGGGTTATTCAAATCCATATTATGTAAACTCCGGAACTACTGTTTATAACTACACGCAGCCGATTCCGGTTTCGTACAACACTGAGGTCGCCGTCAACGAGACCGATTCTACTTCGGCCGATACGGTGCTGAACGAGGCTGTCGAAGCTTTTCGTCAGAACGATTACGATCAGTCACTTGATATCACCAACAAAGGGATTGCTCAGTATTCCGACGACGCGGTCCTGCATGAGTTCCGTTCTTTGGTGCTTTTCGCCAAGCAGGACTTTCAGCAGTCGGCTGCCACGATCCATTCGGTGTTGGCTGTTGGTCCAGGCTGGGACTGGACGACCATGAGCGGCATGTACTCAAACGCCGAACTGTACACAGCCCAGTTGAGAGCACTCGAGAGCTTTACGAAATCGAATCCTCAGGACGCAGCGTCTCAGTTTCTGCTGGCCTATCACTACATGACTTGTGGACATCCCGACGCGGCGGCTCGTCAGCTGCAAACGGTTGTTGCATTGATGCCGAATGATCGCGTTGCTGTCGATCTGCTGAGAATGCTTGCTCCACCAAAGTCTGAGTCTGCCGCTGATCCGCTCACGACCGCGTCTTCACCACGTCCGGCTGATCAGCCGGCCGAAGCCGCACCGAAGCCGATCGATCCCAAAACGCTCGTAGGCACATGGGCTTCAACTCGAGCCGACGGCTCTGCGTTCAAGCTCGATCTGACGAACGATGCGAAATTCACCTGGAGCTTTACGCCAAAGGATCAGGCCGCTCAGGAGTTCGGCGGAACGTACACGGTCGAAGAGAACGTGATCGTACTGGAGCGAAAAGATGGTGGTTCGCTGATTGCAGAAGTCTCACCTGTTGACGCCGGGAAATTCAACTTCCGATTGCTCGGAGCGGCGGAAGATGACAAGGGTTTGGAATTCAGCAAGTAGAACGTTCGAAGCCGGAAGCACGGCTTAGGTTGTAAGTCTTTTCAGGAGAAGAATCGATGAACTGGGATCAGATCAAAGGCGACTGGAAACAGATGACCGGCAAAGTCAAAGAGAAGTGGGGGAAGCTCACTGATAACGAACTGACGGTTATTGCCGGCCAACGAGAACAGCTTGTTGGAGTTCTCCAGGAACGCTATGGCTATGAAAGAGACCGAGCAGAGAAAGAAGTCAACGACTTCACTCATGGACTGAAGCCATAGAGGCTCAAACGAAAAGGCGGGACGGAGACAACACCGTCCCGCCATCGTGGCCTTGCCAAACGAACGAGTCAGCAGTCTGCTGGCTCGTCAACTGAAATACATTAAACAAGGACCAGAACATGTCGACTTCTACAGTGATCCCAGGCGTCAAAAGAGAAGATTGGACTCAGGCAACTGATAAGGCGAAGGAAGTTGTTGCTTCCGTCGGTGAGATGGCCAGTCATGCTGTTTCGGCAGCGGGTGGTATCGCATCGCAGGCCGCTTGCGACGTGGGCAACAAAGTCGATCAACTGACGGCTCGTGCAGGGACCGGCATCCATGAGATGGGTGATTGCATGGGACGCAGTCTTCCGCATTCGGGGATGGTCGGAAACGCGTCGCAATCTCTGGCCGGTGCCGTGCAGCACAGCGGTGAGTATCTGGAAGACCAGAAGTTGAGTGGCATGGCGAAAGATGTCACCTGCCTGATTCGTCGGAATCCAATTCCCTCGGTGTTGATCTCCATCGGCATCGGCTGGTTTGTGGCTCGCAAGATGTGGAAGTGATTTATGGGCGTCGAAACCAAAGCTCCGCCGCTGAAAACCGCTGCGTCACTGGTCACGGATGTTTTGAGCGACCTGCAATTGCTCATTGAACAACAGTTCCAGTTGACTCGCTGTGAGATTGAGGACGAATTCCGACAGCGAGTCTTCGCGGCGGCGATCTTCGGAGCGGGTTTAGCCAACTGGCTGGTCAGTCTCATGCTGGCCAGCCTGGCAGTCGCCAACGGCATCTATTCGGTCATGTTGCCGACCGCCAAAGTCCACACAGAGATGCCTCTGTGGGGATGTCAATTGGGAGTCGCTGGCGTTCTGTTTGTTGTCGGAACAGTGCTGATCACACTGGGTCGCAGACGATTTCGTGATGTCATCTCCAGCCAGAATCCAGCCACACAACTTTTCCGAGAAGCCAAACAATGGACAACACCTTCAGCAGTAACAGGATCGGCAGCGATCGGGCCGCGATGATTCGCCAAAGCATGGAACAGACAAAACGTCGTCTGACTCAGTCACTCTCCACGCTGGAAACGCAGATCACGGAGAAAGTCCAACACGCCGGCACAGCAGTGAATGCGACAGCGGAAGCCGTTCAGGAAGCCGTGCATTCTGTCGGCAAAGCGTTCGACATGGAGCGACAGTTTCGGCGGCATCCATGGTTGTTCGTGGGTGGTTCAATGGCGCTCGGATATGTGGCCACGGAATTGCTGCGAAACGGGAACTCAAATCACTCTATGGTGACTATGCCGACGAGCAGCACCGGCA
>CANHVD010000620.1 GCA_947463775.1 Planctomycetaceae bacterium
CCAGCAGGGCGGTCCCAATCTGACACACTGAGGCCGACAAGTTCAGAAACTCGCAAACCCGCCGAGTACATAGTTTCCAGAATCGCTCGGTCTCGAATTCCCGCATCGGAATTGGCTGGCGGGGTGGTGAGTAACGTTCCAACCTGGTCCGTGGTCAGGAAGTGTGGAAGTTTACGTCCGGCGCGGGGTGTTCTGAGGGGCTTCGCAGGGTTGGTTTCGCAAATTCCTTCGCGATTGCAGTAGCGAAAGAAGCTGCGTAGGCACGCGAGCCGTCGAGCGACTGTGGTGCGTGCGTAGCCACATTCGTGGAGGTATGATACGTAGGAACGCAGAATGGCAACATCCACGTTGCGAGGATCCGGAATTGCGCCAGTCTGTTCCTGAAAGAATTCGCAGATATGGGCCAGGTCGTCCGCGTAGGACTTGGTGGTCAGTTCCGACGCATTGCGTTCAATCTTCAGATAGTTGAGAAATGCTCTGGTGGCGGATTGCATACAGTGGCCCCTGAAAGCACTCTCAGAAAAACGAGGGATAATCTTCGGCCTGAGCTTCTTCCTCTGTTTCCTGCAAATGGCGCACTCGCTGAGACAGCATCGCGGCATCGTACCAGGTAAAATCCAGTTCAGGATCGCTCGCGAATTCTGCAAGTTTTGAGAGGACTGTTTCTACGCTATTGTCGTCGTAAAGAAAGACATAGCGTTGCCCGTCACGAACAAGTGCCAGCACGTTGATCGCTCTGCTCATCAGTTCCCCCTCCCTGTCTGAACTGAAACTCGGATTCTGGTTTCGAAAGTATCGGTCAGAGCGCTGAATGGTTTCGAAACAATCCCGGAACGAGTAAAAGTCGGTCAAGAGACACAGTGCTCGCGCGTTACGTCTTTCGCAGACTGAAATCTGTCAGGCAGTTCCTGCTGGTATTCAGAAAAAGAAGGTCAAGGAACAGTCAGATGAGTATCAGCAAACATGATGGCCCGGGCCGAAGACTCCCGGCCGATACACCGTCCGGAATCATGCGTCTTCCGGCCGCTTTGACTGCTGCAGCCGCGGGACGATTATTCGATCCGGTTGGCAAGGAATCCGAAGCCGACGCGATTACCGTCCGAATTCGCTGGTTCGGACTTTGTATCGGCTATCTGTATGTGAATCTGATCGAGCGTGCGTCGGGTCGGATCGAACTGAATTCCATGCTGACACTGGCTGCCATCTATGCCTTGCTGGATACAGTGGCAACTCGCAAGGGAAAAGTGCTCCTGTCGAACTACCGGATTGGTGTTTCGCTGATGGAGGCATTGTTTATCGGTCTCCTGTGCCACTTCGATGACGGAGTCAGCAGCCCTTTCCGGTTCTACTATTTTCTGTCATTGCTGGTGTGTGCTATTCGGCATACGCCTTCGTTGACGTTCGCCACATTCGGACTTCACGCAATCAGTTATATCCTTCTTGGGCTCTATGCGGCGCAGGGCAGAAGCTTAAACCTGCGAGGGCCAGGTTACGAAGAAGGACCGCCAGCCGGTTCGAATATCATTACCGTGATCCTGACCCTCGTGTTTCTTGGTTGGGCCGCCTGGGCCATTATCGCACTGACAGGCCTGCTGAAAACTGCAGGACAGCGTCTGGCGATTCTGAACGAACAATTGCAGTCGAACCAACAATTGCTGGAACGCCGAATCGCTGCTCGTACCAAAGAACTTCAGGAATCTCAGGCGATGCTGGTTCAGCAGGAGAAACAGGCGGCGTTTGGTCTGCTTGCGGCCGGCATCGCTCATGAAGTAGGAAATCCGTTGGCCTCCATTAGCTCAATTGTGCAGATGCTCAGCCGAAAGAACTCCGATGATTACGTCAAAGAGCGACTGGATATGGTCGATGGACAGCTCACCCGAATTCAGCGAACTTTGCGAGAGCTAACAAGTTTTAGCCGTCCAACGAACCAACAGGAATCGACCGTTGATGTTCATGCCGCGATTAATGATGCACTGAACATCGCGAAGTACTACAAACGATGGAAGGGTAAGACAGCCAACACCCATTTCGCGTCGGATGTGCCCCATATCCGTACGATCTACGACCAATTGGTTCAGGTTATGTTGAATCTGATTCTGAACGCGCTTGACGCCATGAACGAAGGTGCCGCCGTGGAAATCAGCACTGAGCGAATACCTTCCGAAAACGGCCGTCAGGAACGCATCGGAATTCGAGTTCGAGATGAAGGACACGGGATCAGTCTTGAAGCACAACAGCAGATCTTTCAACCGTACTTTACCACGAAGGATCACGGGACAGGGCTGGGGCTTTTTGTTTGCCGCCAGCTGACTCGGCAAACCCTTGGTGGGGAAATTGAGCTGGTTCGCTCGTCGTCTCAGGGAACCGAATTCCTCGTGACCTTGCCTATGAGGACAGTTGGTTGATCGGTACTGACGAAGCTCTGAATGGAAACTTCCCCACCTACTCCTGTCCCGCCATCATGTTTGGTCCTGGCTCTCAATGACCTTTGAAGTCAGACGCACTGATCGTCAAGTCATCTGAATGCGGTTTCATGGAGTGGTCCTGCTGACGTCGTAATTCATCAATGGCTTCCTGAAGTGCAGCTCTGGTCTGTCGATTACGACGGATCGATTGCTGCATATGGACTCGACTGGCAAAAGCATCACCAATTGCCAGGAGCACAAGCCACATTGAAAGCAACAGGAGTGTTGCGATGTAGCCAGCAGCAAAGCCCAGTGAGGCTCTGAACTGTGGAAGATAGTCGCACATTGCGATCAACGCCCCAAGCGTAATCGTCAAAGCGGAAGTCTGCATTCGACGACGATACTGGGATTCGTGAAACTTGAAGTCCGACGGAGAGAGGCCGGCATCATTCATAACGGCTCGATGTTGGCGGATATGCCAAGCCACCATGGCAATGCCGAAGAGCCATACGAATGATCCGAAGGCGATGAAGATGTAGGTTGTTCCCATGTTCGATCATCTTGGGGTTAAGAACGTGCCCGAAATAGGAAGGAAATTCATCGCCGTGTCGCCGAAATGCAGAGCCTGCATTAGATCCCTGAAGCCCGGAAAGAATAGATAGGCAACTGCCGTTCCGGCTTTTGCCCTTAATGCTAACACCTTTGCAGCCAATAGTTTGCGGAGCACCGTTGAGTTCTCGTCCAGGAATTCAATCCTTTGGGGTGATGCAGTTTTCTTCTGTATGTGTGCGATCCGCAGCAGAATGATCTTACTCCCTGAACTTCTGAAATGTGAGCAAAGACAAGCATGGCTTTCCAGAAGGCCTGCAGCTTTAAACCAGAAGCGTCTGCCAGTGGAAACCGCCAGAATGAAAACAATTTGCCTCAAGGCCGTCCTTGGCGGTCGTTGTATCGAGCAGCAAACTCGACGCTCGATATGGAATATGACAACATGCTGTATTCACAATGATAACGGGCCGTCCGCGCGAACATAATTGTAATCTTGGCGTCTCTGATTTACGCAATTACAAAGGAGCAAGGACAAGCTGGCCAACGCGTGGACTTAGGGCTCTGTGATTGTTTGACGTTTGGGGGTTCTTTAGTTCAGTAATGTGTCCGCAACTTCCTTGAATACTCCTGGAAATATCAGCGGTTAACGCGATTTTTCTAACCGATCGGCGATTTACGCTCGTGCAGGCAACTACTGAAGCGGTCAAACGGCCTGAGCCCGGGTGGTAGTCCACGCTGGCAAATTGACCGGAGAGTGTTGGTCCGCCATTTGCTGTAACGAGTATGAGCGATGTCTTCGCAAAACAATCCGTTCAAGTGTCAGCAGACGGCACCGAGACAGATCGCAAGGAACTTCCCAGAAACCTTTCATTGTCCAGAACGTTTCACCGCCCCAGGTGTTAAGTAGACAAGGGAGTCAGCCATGGTTAGCGCAGTAAATCCAAATGAGCCGAATGTCAGTGAGTCATTGGCGAGAGTCAATAGCTGGGGTTCAAGATCCACCAGCGGCTTCTCATGCGAGGCTCAGGGCAGTCTGTCCTTGAGCAGGGAAGAGCTGCATCTCGCCACAGATATGCCGGAATCCCCTGAAACTATTGGGGAAAGGATGCTTGTAAAGGCAGAGCAGGGGCAAAGCGTTGAGTGTCTGGCGCAAAGTTTCCACGTCAGTCGAACGGCAGTCCA
>CANHVD010000621.1 GCA_947463775.1 Planctomycetaceae bacterium
AAGGCTGAACTTGCGGACGCTAAGGCAAAGGCCGCCGACGAAAAGGTAGTCCTTGCTAAAGAACAACAGATAAAAGCAGAAGCTGCGACCGCCGATGCAATCGTTAAGCAACAGCAGGCGGAGACGGCGGCCGACATTGCGGAAGTGGAGATCCAGAGTCAGCAAATTCGTGGACTGACACTGAATGAGAACTTTGCCGATGCCTTGCGAGAAATCAATCGACTGCTTGATGGCGAAGTTTTGATCTCTCTGCCCAAAGAGGTTCGTGAGCAACGAACGGCAGAACTGCGTGCTCAGCGAGATCAACTGCTGAAACGCGCCCGGCCGACAGAGGCCCCGGTGCAGTCACAGGCGATGAACTCCTCAGGAGAATTGCTCGCTCAGGGAGACATGTCGGGGCTTGTTGTGGTCATGAACAATCCTGCCGGGGATATGGCCTGGCCGGAAACAGCGTTGCACCGACTTCAACTGCAGGGGCCCATTGAAAAGCTGGTATTTGTATCGCCAGACGAACTCCTGATCGCGGCCGGTGAAGAACTTTACCTCTGGAAAGCTGGACAGGCTGAGGCAAGAAAACTAACCGGACATTCAGCGGCTATAAAAGCGATTGATGTCAGCAACGATCTGGCCGTGACGGCTGATACCTCGGGCCACATCATTGTCTGGCAACTCTCCGACTGGAAGATACTGGCCGATCTAAAAGCGAATGCAAGTATTGTTGATGTTGCTTTGATTCCCGGGACCCGTGATTTTCTGTATGCCGGTGTCCGCGGAGGCCAGTCTTCTGAAGTTCTGGCTTACAGAATCTCTGCCAACAAAGATCAGTCTGCTCTTCAACGTCTGGGGCAACTGCGTATTAGTCGAGCTCATAATTATCCACCGTCGGGGCTGTCCGTTTCTCCTGACGGAAAGCTTTTGGTTGTCAGCAATCGAACGAATGGCAGCCTGTTTGTGTTGAACGCACAGCCCACGTTGATCGGTGCCGAAGGCAAACAGTTCCCGTTTTCACAGCCGGCTGATCTGGAGGCTGCGGGGGATATGAACTGGCTGCTTTCGCATCACTCGCGGCCGGTGAATGATCTGCAATGGTCCGCAGACGGCGCTCAATTTCTGACGGCTTCCGATGATCGTCGCATCGGGATCTGGTCAGCAGAGAACATTGCTGGTCAGGCAGCAGCGCTGACATTCCGGAGATATCTCCGTGGCCATGGTGCTCGAGTTATGCAAGCCAGTTTTTTGAACTCGGAAGCGTCGCAGATTTCATCGACCAGTGCTGACGGGTTTAGTCGCCTGTGGGATCTGAAGACTATCGAAGAAGACAGTCGTGAAATTCGGAAAGCGTTTAATCTCTCGCAGTTGCACCCCAATCACTTCCAGCCGATGTTCTGCGTGATGCCACGACAGCCCGAATCTCCTGAGAATACCGACGTCGCCAGTGCGCAGGGACGACGCTCCACTGAAAATGATGAAGGCGGCGAGTCGTTTGTCCTGAATGCGGATCGTTCAGTTCATCGCGGCTCTGTCAGATCCGTGCAATACAGTCGTGACGGACAGCGGCTGGTTTCGGGGGCCGATGATGGTTCAATTGTTGTCTGGGATGCAGCTTCGCGTTCAGTTATTGCTGGTCCGTCCGGGCAATCGACGATGTTGGCTTCCGAACGATTCCAGGAAGGTCATGAGTTCAACATTTCTCGTATGCGGCAGATCGGGCCGAACAAGTCTGTACTGGCCACTGCAGGTTTTGATGGAAGCCTGCGCCTGTGGAATATGCAAACATTGAGCAGTCGAATTGGTGGTCAGCAACAGGTCATCTCCGGACTCGGGCTGGTGAACACTTTTTCCGCTTCTCCTGATGGCCAGTTTGTGGTCACTTCAGGTCTCACGGACGACGACAAGAAGAAGACCGGTCGATGCAGCATCTGGAAACTCTCCGACCTGCTGACAACGGTTGTTCCCACTGCCATGAATCATCTCGAGGGAAGTCATCAAGCGGAAATCACGGCCATCTCTGTTTCACACGACAGTCGCCGAATTGCGACCGGAGGACGTGATGGAGTTATCACCGTCTGGGACTCGGCAACAGCTCAACAACTCGCTCGACTACGGGCTCATGGCAAGGATACGATCATCACGTCGCTGATCTGGCTTAACGATGGATCACTGCTTTCTGCGGGTCTTGACGGCAAAGTCGCTCGCTGGTCTGTCGTTCCCAGTTCAGAAAGTCCGCCGACGACTCCCGCCCCGGATGAACAGAAAGAGGCCGACAACTCCACGCTTTCAGCAAACCGCTTGGAACGAATTGCTATCTTTGAACGCGATAAGACGCCGGTCGAGCAGATGTCGGTTTCTCCGGATGGATCTCAAATTCTGGTGATCTCCGTCGAAACCGATCGGAAGCAGAAAACGTCGAAGTACCACCTTGATCATTGGCATCTGGATAACCCCGAATCCCGAAAGCGAATTGTTCCCGCGACGGTTTCGGGGCAGCAGCCTCTTGTGCTGACATCGGCTCAATGGTCTTCTGATTCCCAGCGAGTGCTGTTGTGTGCGGATCGAGTGGTGCAGGTTTTTGAGACAGAAAAGTGGAAAGTTGTCCGCGTCTTCGCCGCAGGAGCTTCCGGGGCCAGTGATGCTCAGTTTGTGGAACGAACCGAAAACGACGCGACCCCGGCGTCGGATCAAATCGTTACCTTTGACGGGACGATTGCATCACTCTGGGATCTGACCAACGGGCGACATCTTGTAAGTTTTCGCGGCCCCTACCCAGTGACGACGGTGGCCTGTGCGGACTTACCTGGCAATCAGCTCATTCTGGCAGCAGGCGAATCTCTTCGAGCCTTTGACGGAGATCCTTCGACGGATTCGTTTGGACGTCCATTGTTTCATCTGCAAAAGGCCCACACAGGGCGAATGACATCGATTGCGGTGAATCCCGTCGACTCGTCGCAGATCATCACGGCAGGTGAGGATGGAAGGATTCTGCTTTGGCAATGGTCCGCGGCCGAACAGACGCTTCAGAAGATAACGAACTTAGCGAATGTCAACTCCGTTATCGCGGCCGCGAAATGGTCGCATGATGCAACAAGCATAGTGTTCGTCAGCAAGCACGGACTGATCGGCCTTGTCGACGCCAATGGAGCAAATCTGAAGACTTTGTCTACAGGGAGTAATCCTTCCGTAGAGCTTTCTGCGGTGGATATCTCGACCGATGGACAATTCATTGGGGTGGCCGGACAATTCAGTGGCACCGAAGAAAGCATTGGCTGGGTTCTTCGTACAGCTCAATTGGGAAAATCAGAAGCAGCGCCGCAGTCCACGAACAACGATAACGGCGTTCAAAAGCCTTCCGAGCTGCCTATGTTTTCAGATCACATTGAATGCAGCTTTTCCGGACATGCCGCAGGAGGCATTAAAGCCCTCGGATTTGTCGCCGGGACTCCGTATCTCGTTTCAGGCGGACAGGATGGTTCATTAATTCTGTGGAACTGGAAGAACAAGTTGCCTGGTGCTACTCCGGTCGCTTACGAAGCCTACAGGTTCTTCACAGACGAGGAAGTGACGGCTCACCTGGGTCCAATTACATCACTGACGGTCTCTGCCAGTAATGAACTCACCTCTGCCGGTGAAGATGGAAGAATCACTGTTTGGAATCTTCCGCTGTTGCAGAAACGCTAAGAACGGCGATGGAACGCAATGCGTTTTAAAATCACTGAGCCAGGTTCGTGTATGCCCAACGCTGGCATATGGTCGAGTACATTGAGGCAATGAGGCCCGTTTTCCGCTAATAATGTAGCGCAGCCATTCGCAAGCAAGATGCAGGCAAAGCAGTGAGTACTGCGACATTGACGTTTGCTGGCATCTGATCTCCCGCTAACTGCGTTTCGCATCAAGAATGCCCCGTCGCGACGCACTGGTTGTGACGAGCGTGGAATCGTTTTCCGAATCTCATCGCTTAGCAGCCTGTTAGGATCTGAATTTCCTCAGAATTCGCAGAATCGAGGGATCGTGGAATTCTATTGCGTTTAACCTCCGCGGACAGCAACACGCTTTGGTCTCATGCTGTAGGCGCGAGCCTACTACTCGTATCGCAGTGCGTCAATCGGATCGAGCTGTGAGGCGCGCC
>CANHVD010000622.1 GCA_947463775.1 Planctomycetaceae bacterium
AAAAGCCTGGTCATAACGGCAGGAATAGCAACTCTTGCTTATGGCAATCGAACACCGTGGGGTCAGGTTTGCTGCGTCCTACCTCCCGAGAACACTGTTTCGGAGCTCGGTGGACTGTTAATGGCAGAGTTTTGAGCTCAGTAGCAGACTTGTCCGCCTACCGTTTCGATCGGAATGCCTTGGCTGGAGGCAGAGCACTCCCGCAACTGAGAGTTGCAATCACAAAACCGGGCACTTGTGGTAGACGCTTTTCTCCGTGATTCCGGGACTACTGCGGGAGCCAGTCCCGATTTTGTTGGGCGTGCCACGGTTTCACCGCGCCGATCCAATACTCCTTTCTTCAACTGAGAACTTCTGCAACACCCTTCTCGCAGGCTGAGCAAATCAATTTGCACAGTGTGTCGGAGGCTGGCCGAGCATTTTGTCAGGTGTTGCGATATCTTCCGCCGTCGTCGCTGGCTGTATCGGGGGTTTCTCGGCGAAACAATTTTTCAGACGGAAGCGAGCTTATATCCTGAACGGGAATCGCAATAACCTTCTGCCTCGAATTGCCCGCGTATGCGAGATGCCTGAGTTGTTGAAAGTCGAGACTATCCCTTGAGGGCAGCCCCTGGCGACTGGAAGCACTTTCCGGTTAAGTAGAGGATCAACTCCTGCGGTCGCCATGTCCCAATGATTCCAATAGACAACTCTGGCTTGCTCCGGCAGCTTCATAGAACATAACCACAACAGGGACCGATCGGGAATTCATGCAGCGTTCACAACTAGCACTGGGGCTGCTGCTGGCACTCGGTCTGACGCTGCGCTTTGTTTTGGGATGGTATCAATCAGAAGATCTGCTGGCCGACAATGATGGTTATCTGGCTCACGCAAAACCTGTGGCGGCTGGAGCAGGGTTTCATGGGCCTTATACGAATCGTCCCACGGCTTTTCGGCCACCTGCCTATCCTGTAGTTCTTGGTGGGTTGATGGCCTGTGGGTTTAGCGATTTAGTGGCAGTCGCCATCGTCAGTTTCGTTTCGTGCGTTGTCATCTTTCTGCTGACGCGGACACTGGCTTTGCAAGTCGGCATGGATCAGCGATGGTCACTGTTGGTCGTTCTGGCAGTCGTCCTTGATCCTTTACTCCTTCGATATTCCATTCTGCCAATGACCGAAGTTCCCTGCGCGGCGATTCTGCTGGCTGCGGTGGTGGCGTTTGAGAAATTCCGCAACAGTGTTGTGGTTGGCGATCGATACTCGATGTGGCCTGGGATTCTGGCTGGCGTTCTATTCGGAATTGGTACGCTGGTTCGACCGGTCGTCATGATCGTTTGCGTGTTCGTGACTCTTTACGCGTTGTGGTGTCACCCTAAAGCAAAACTTTCCAGGCCAACTCGTTTAGCGGCGGCCGAATCAGCGGCCACTCCTGCGATGATGGCAGTGTCAACCAGTGTCCTTCGTGGGCTGTTCAGATTGTTGATTCCGGCCATCGTCGCGGGTTTGGTCCTGTGTCCGTGGGTTATCCGCAATGCGGTGCAGTTTCATCACTTTATCCCCGCGACAACTCATGGAGGCTACACGCTGGCTCTCGGAAACAACCCGGATTTCTATCGAGATGTCATCAACGGGTCGGATGAATTCCCGTGGGACGGTCCGGGACTGGATGCGTGGCAAAAGAGGATGATTCGAGATTCCGAGAGCGAGGGGATCATCGCGACGAATGAACCGGCGGCTGATGCCTGGTACTACTCCCAGGCTATAGCCACGATTCGAGCTGAGCCTGAAAGTTTTCTGAAGGCCTCAGCGCTGCGGCTGAGACGTTTCTGGGCGATCTCCACGGCTGATTCTTCAGCAGTTAGCGCGCGGTCGATGTCTCTCGTGATGGTCTGGTACGTTCTTCTATGGACCGGGCTTATTCTTCAGATTACTCAGGTGTGCTTTGGAAAGCGATCGCCACAGCATCGGTCGATGGTGATGCTATGGCTGGTCATTTTTGCGTTTCTCGCCATGCATACGGTTTATTGGACGGATACTCGGATGCGAGCCCCACTGATGCCGATTATGATTGTTATTTCTTTGTCAGGCTGGCAAATTGCCTCGAGCTATTTTTCGGAGCGATTTTTCAAATCGCAAAAAAGATGATCACTCCGAACATTTACGAACTTGATATCCATAGCATCAGTGACCGCTCAGTCAGAATCGTTTTTCCACACGAGATCATTCCATGATTTGCATTACAGTAACTCCTGAATCGAGAACTCTGGCTCCTGCCGATCTGCTGAATGCATCCCGACATTGCGACCTGATTGAACTGTGTCTGGACCATTTTATTAACGAGCCCAATGTTGGTGAACTCGTCAAGATGGTCGACAAGCCGATCATGGTTTCGTGCCGCAGTGAAAAGGACGGCGGCAACTGGAAGGGAACCGAGCAGCAGCGAATTCAACTGCTTCGTGAGGCGATTGTGGCGGGACCCGCTTATATCGAACTCGATCTGGAGATTGCGAACAGTATTCCGCGCTTCGGCAAGACACAACGAGTCGTTTCATTCACCAGCTTGAATCGTCCGCTCTCCAAAATCGACGAAGTCTTTGAGCAATGCTGGAAGGCCAAGGCGGACGTCGTCAAGTTTACGTGGCTGACAGAAGATATGGACGCTGCGTGGCCGCTGCTGGCTGCAGTCACTCAACAGCGTGAAGTTCCGATCGTCGGAATCGGCATTGGGCGTTCGGGGCTGACGTTTTCATTGCTGGGGCGAAAGTATGGTTCACCCTGGATTTATGCGGCACTCGAACGCGGCATGGAGGCGTATCCCAAGCAACCGACTGTGTGGCAATTGAAAGAAGATTATCGCTGGGACGAAATCGGCGCGAAGACTCGCTTCCTTGGGGTTGTGGGAGCGGGAGATTCAGAGAATGTGGCGTGCCGAGTTCTCAATGCAGCGTTTCAATTAATGGAGAAACCGATTCGTTGTCTGCCATTGATGCCTGGCGACCTGACTAAGTTTCCGAAGATGCTGGAGAAAATGAAGATCAATGGTTTGATCGTGGATCCAGGCTATAGTGGCGATTTGACAGGAATGGCCGCTGTCAAAGATGAGTTCGCCGAAGCATCGGAGCGAATCGATGTCCTTATGGAAGGCGGCAACGGCTGGAAAGGCATCAATACTCTGTTCGAAGCCGTCGATCAGACGGGTCAGGCTGTGACAGGGCAGGCAGAATGGACAAGTCGAGGATCGTTCACCGTGATTGGTCATTCCGCTATGGCTCGCGGTGCGGCTAAATTCTTTGTCAGCAAAGGCGCCGCAGTCAGTGTTGCGGGGACGTCTGACAATCGAGCGGCCACAATCGCTCGCGAAGCTGGCGTGCGACACGTTCCCTGGAACGCGGTTCATGACAATCGCACGGATACTCTTGTGATCGCGGACTTCGGTATGGAATGCGGTACGGCCAAGGGGCAGCTTAACCCCATGATCATTCGGGAACGCATGACAGTTGTGGATTTGACGGTTGGCATGGTGGGTTCTGCCTTCGCTGAAGAAGCCAGTGCTCGAGGTGCTCGTTACATCGATCCCATGTCCGTCTTCGCCACAAATCTCAATCTGCAATTCCGACAACTGACCGGTCGCGACTTGCCCGAAGGAGCCTTCCAGATGGGGCTGGCGGAGTAATTTTCACCTGTTGCTTCCATCCTGATGATTTGGTCATTCCATTCGACAGCAGGAGTAACACGACACAAGAGGTGGCAGGGAGCGTTTGCGTAGAATTGACCGAATCGTTTCATTACCTTTTGTGATTCACGTGAGATCTCGCGTCTATCCAGCAGCGTGTTTTTTGTTGCGGCGAAGCCTCAAAAACGGTTGCATCTGAGGGCACTCCTACAGTGCTTCCCCGGGCTTGCTGATGCCGCAGGAATCCGACAAACCGGCGGTTCTTTTTCAAATGGCATAGATGCAGCAGACGCAACGGCTTAGACTCAGCGGCACTTTTTGAGAGTGACGTCGGAAATTCTGTAGGAATGAGAGCAATGTTGCGATACTTGCGAACGCTTTTAATGTTGAGCGTTGTTGGCTTCTGCATGCCGATCAATGTTCAGGCGGAATCAACTTCAATGGCGTCGTCGATGTCCATGGCCAGGCT
>CANHVD010000623.1 GCA_947463775.1 Planctomycetaceae bacterium
CAGTGCAGCAGAATTCCTCCATCGCGAGCCGCCTTGACTCGATTTCTAAAAGTCGCCGTTCCCCAGCGGTATTCCATGTACAGATAATAGTCTGCATATTCTTTGTGAGTGATGAGTCCTCCGAAGCCGTCGCCGGAAATCCGCAACGTCCCATCGGGCTGCATGGCGAAAACTCCGCGAGGATCCTCGTGACGATCATCCGTCAGCCAGGTATACCAATGCTGTTTTAATTCGCCGGAGACGAGTGCAATCGTTTTCGTTGGAACGATGGCTTTTGCAGGTTCAATGGGATCAGCCGCAGAACTGAATTGCGAGCCAACACCAATCGCCGCGATCGCCAGAACCAACAGGCGTAACCAGAATGAACGGACCATTCGCAAGACCCTCCTTTTCAGAGTTCAGGTGGGAAATCAGTCGAGTATCATCGATACAGAATCCTTTTTGTTGCTAACACACACAACCGTGTAGCAGCCACGGGATCCGGCCAACCACCTTATTCTGAAGATCTCAAGCAATCGCGCCCATTCTCCCGGCGGGATTCTCACCCGACAATTGGCAAGGCCAAGGCGTTCGAGTGGACAAGCATCTCACCGGTGCTGCGTCGTTTAGTCACCACCGGAAAATCTCTTTTATGCTGTTCGTGCAGAGTCTTCAGTCACCTGCGAAAATAGCGTTTCGGATACACTTTTTTCGTTGGCATCACCAAAACGTGAAGCCGCGTGGTGTATGACATCAACTCCATCCCTGCACTACTTCGGCAACAACGTCTTCAAGTGTAACTCTACACATTCTGCCAGACGCTGAAGGTTGTAGCCGCCTTCAAGAATGCTGACGAGTCGATCGTTGGCGTGTGTCGCGGCGACTTGTTGAACAAGTCGAGTCAGCGTTTCGAAATCTTCGGTCTCAAGTCCCAGCGAACCAATCGGATCATCCGCATGAGCATCGAAGCCGGCGCTCAGAATTACAAGTTCTGGTTTCATGTGGTCGGCGGCGGCGGTCAGCATACCTTCAAACGCGGACAGATAATCCTTGCGAGAAGTCCCGAACTGCAGCGGCAAGTTAAAGGTCGTCCCAAGCCCTGCGCCTCGGCCAGTTTCTATTTTGCGACCAGTCCCCGGATAAAAGGGAAAACGATGAGCCGAGAAGAATCCGACCTGACCGTCTTCGTAGAACACATCCTGAGTCCCGTTGCCGTGATGCACGTCCCAGTCCACGACGAGCACTCGATTGAGTCCCAGACGCTGAATGGCCGTGCGAGCCGCGATCGCCGCGTTGCCTAGCAAGCAGAATCCCATCGCTCCGTCAGGCACCGCATGGTGTCCCGGCGGTCTGACCGCGCAGAAGGCTGTGGTGTCTTCTCCCGCGATGACTCGTTCAACAGCATCCACAGCCGTGCCGCAGGCCATGCGGGCTACGGTTTCCGACTGAGCACTCATGATGGTGTCAGCTTCGATGCGTCCACCACCAGCGGCCGCGAACTGCCGCAGTTTTTCCAGATGAGCCGCCGGGTGTACTCGCAGAATGTCATCATCACAAGCCGTGCGCACCGGCACGTGGCGAACCTTCTCCAGCAATCCCGACTTCGTGATCGCCGCATGAATCGACTTCAACCGCGCCGGACATTCCGGATGCTGCCCCGTTTCGTGCTGCAGAAAACGATCATCCATGTAGAGCAATGTCATTGCCTGATCCTCCTTGTGATCAGCTCAAAATCTCGTGAATCACATGACCATGCACATCGGTCAGTCGTCGATCAACCCCGTCGTTCCGCACCGTGAGTCGCGTGTGGTCGATACCCAACTGATTCAACAGCGTCGCATGAATGTCGTAAACCTGTGTGGGATTATTGCGGTCCAGAGGCTTGTAGCCCCATTCATCCGACTGGCCGTGACTGATCCCGCCTTTGATTCCACCGCCGCATAACCAGTTTGTAAACACATACGGATTGTGATCGCGGCCTTTGCTGCCCTGAGTTGACGGCATCCGTCCGAACTCCGTCGTCCACACAATGATCGTGTCTTCCAGCAGCCCACGTTGTTTCAAATCCTGTATCAGCGCCGCCGTGCCAATCGCCATACCCATCGCCAGAGGCTTATGATCGCGTTCGATATCTTCGTGACTATCCCAGTTGCGGCGAGGAAATCCGTTGTCGTTGCCGGACCAGATCTGCACAAACCGGACACCTCGTTCCAGCATTCGGCGAGCGATCAAACACTTGCGTCCGAAGTATTCGGCTTCCTCGGGAATATTAATCTCCGTCGGATATGTCGCGCCGGGATTATTCAGGCCGTACATCTTCAGAGTCGCCTCAGTCTCCTTCGACAAGTCAAACACCTCGGGTGCACTGAGCTGCATTTTTGCCGCGAGTTCATAAGATCGCAGACGTGACTCCAGACGCGAATCGCCGGGACGGCTGCGACTGTAATCCTGATTCAGTGATCGCAGTAAAGATTGCCCCTCGTTCTCTGCTTTCGCCGAAACATAATCGGCTGACGCAAAGAGATCTTCAATCGGCGTTGCCCGCTGTGGGAAGATCATTGTCCCTTGAGTGCTCGCGGCCAAAAATCCCGAGCCCCAGTTCTTCGGCCCGTTGCTCGCGAATCCTCGATGATCCGGCAGCACAACAAATGTCGGCAGGTTGTCGTTCATGGAACCCAGAGCATAGCTGACCCACGCACCAGCGCCGGGAAAACCGGGGCGATCGAATCCTGTGGCCTGCAGATACGTTGCCTGACTGTGAACTCCTGTCTTGCCAACCATGTTATGAATGAACGCAATGTCATCGACTACCGCCCCCATCGGTTCCACAGCATCGCTGAGAAATTTGCCTGACTGTCCATACGCGGCAAACTTGAACGGTGATTTCATCCACGGGCCGAGTCCATCCTGAAAGGCTTCGACATGTTCGCCGAAGTTTGAGGCTTCGCCGTGATGCTTTTCCAGCGATGGTTTGTAGTCCCAGAGATCCACATGGCTGGCAGCTCCGGCCATAAATAACTGGACGACTCGTTTCGCCTTCGCCGGATGATGCAGTTCCTTGAGAATTCCGCCCGACCCAACTTCAGCCGCCGCAGTCCCGGTTGCCCGCGCCTGTTCTTCCATCAGCATGACCGACGCCGCCAGCCCAGCAAGACTCTGGCCTGTTTGGTTCAGAAATTGACGGCGGTTATGACTCATGGCAGTGGCTTTCTGGCAGTTCTTCTGACAGTCGATAGAGAACAGCGCCGGAGACTTCAGGCAGAGAGCGACGTTCTCGATCTTCGAATCATAGCAGCCTGCGTTCGCAACTTCGACTTAAATCTGTTTGCCAGTGTTCCGGATGAAGACCTCACAACGATGGCGTTCGACGCCTTACTCCGTGCGATGCTTGAATCAGTGCCCCGCTTGCTGGACAAGCGGCCTGTGTTCCTGACATCCTACGTGGTGTCGTGGACGACGGACGTTGCAATCTGAACGACGATGGCACCCGCTGCGGTACAGCGTCTCGCTGGGTCGCTTTGTACGGAACGCACTCAGACTCTTCTTGCAGGATGGCATGATGATACTTCGAACCTTCTCAGCGGCATTGATTCTGCTGAGCACTTCGCTCCTTTTTTCTCAGGAAGCCGCTCAGGCGCAGGAAGCTATGACGAAACGTCCGATGAATGTGGAAGATCTGTTTGCGTTTCAGCGAGTTGGCGCGCCAAATGTGAGTCCGGACGGGAAGTGGGCAGTCTTCGCATCGTCGGAAATTACAGACTCGAAGAACAATAAGTCGGTGTCTCGGTTGTGGCTGGTTCCAACCGATGGTTCCGCGACGCCGCGGCAACTGACCAATCCGACCGCGAAAGATAACAGTCCCAAATGGTCTCCGGATGGCCGCTGGATTTTGTTCGAGTCGACTCGATCAGGCAGCAGTCAGCTTTGGGTCATCAATCCCTACGGCGGCGAAGCGAAGCAACTCACGAAGATCAGTACAGATGCTTCGACTGCAACATGGTCCCCGGACGGGCGGCATATCGCATTTGTATCGGCCGTGTATCCTGAGTTCTCCTCGCAGCCTTTTGCTGAAAGCGATAAGGCGAACAAAGACAAGGCCGAAGCGATCGCCACTTCGCCGGTCAAGGTTCGCGTTTTCAA
>CANHVD010000624.1 GCA_947463775.1 Planctomycetaceae bacterium
AAGCAGATCGCTGATCTTAAGGCTGCGAATCCGAATGTTGAACTTCCGTGGGCTCACGTATTGCGTGAAGCCAGTCTGTATGTACAGCCGGATGGAGCCGATCGCACTCGGCTTGAATACCGTGAGGGTGAGTTTCGAGATCTTCCGGTTTTCCGTCGCGGTAATCCATCGAATCCCGGTGAAGTCGTACCGAGGCGTTTTCTGAAAGTCTTTCAACCGGTTGAAGAGTCGCGATTCACACAGGGCAGTGGTCGAGCAGAACTGGCTGAATCGCTACTGACGCAGTCGCAGGGGCTCGTTGCCAGAGTCATCGTAAATCGAATCTGGGATCAGCATTTCAATGCCGGACTGGTTCGTACTCCGAGCGACTTTGGTGCTCAGGGAGATCGGCCGACACATCCGGAGCTACTGGAGTATCTGGCCGCAGAGTTTGTAAGTCATGGATGGGACCTGAAATGGCTGCATCGCGAGATACTTCTGTCGGCAGCTTATCGACAGTCCGCTGCGTTTCGTGAAGATGGTAACCTTGTCGATCCAGCCAACCATTTCTTGTGGAGATCAAATCGTCGTCGGCTGGATATCGAAATGTGGCGCGACGCGACGCTTGCTGTCTGTGGAAAACTGGATCTGAAAATGGGAGGTCCTTCACAGCCAATCGATGATCTCAATAACGTGCGCCGCACGATCTATGTGAAGGTGGAGAGAGAAGAACTGCATCCGATGTTGCGGATGCATGATTTTCCGGAAGCCAGTTCTCACAGCCCTCGACGCGATCCGACGACGACTCCCTTGCAGCAACTGTTTGTTCTGAACTCCGCATGGATGGAACAACAATCGTCGGCCCTTTATGAAAGGCTGAAAACGATCGACAGTCATCAAGAGCGACTGCGGACCTGTTATCGGCTGTTATTTACTCGTGAACCCACGGCTCAGGAACTGGAGCTTTCAACACAGTACCTGCAAGCTGACAGTGCAGCGTCTGAGGCGGAACAAGCTGCCCACTGGAACGATTACCTGCAAGCCCTGCTGGGGCTGAATGAGTTTCATTTTATCGATTAAGATCGAGATCGTTGTAAGCGTTTTCGTTTAACGGCGAGCCACAGGCGTCGGCGAAATCGGGCAACGACGCCTGCGGCTTGCCGTTAAACGAGTAGGTCAGCAGCCCACCGTGCCTACCGGTTAATAGATCGACAAAAGCAGCTTCCTGTCAGCGACCCTTACGCCGATACGAAAGAAATGCGGCCAGTGAGTCCGCATGAGGCTGATCGGTCGTCAGTGGAACCAAACTAATGCGATGCCGATTGCAGCCGTTGGTTAGTTGCTCTCGGAACTGAGCGAGTTTCTCAAGATAAGCTCGACGGATCTGGGCCGGGTCTACCAAATGCCGATTCGTTGCTGATTCGAGCGACGCAAACTGCGTCCATTGCCGGAATGGGAAATCGAGTTCATCCGGGTCCCAGATCTGGAAGATCAGGATCTCATGATTTGAGTGGCGAAAATGAGCCAGTGCCTTCATAAGCTGATCGACGTCACCGAACAGGTCCGAGATGATCACAACAAGGCCTCGGCGGTGAAGCTTTGAGACCATCTCGTGAAACACAGTACCCAATTCCGTTTCGAACTCTGGCTTTTGAGCTGTCAGTTCATTGATGATCACTTGCAGATGTTTGGGTCGTGCTCGCGGAGGAATGTAGCGACGCACCTGCTTGTCAAAAGTCACAAGTCCGACACTGTCCTGTTGCTGCAACAGAAGATAAGTCAGACAAGCGGCCGTACGAACAGCGTAAGCGTGTTTGCTCAGTCCGTTGCTGCGTGATCCGGTGTAAGCCATTGAGCCACTGGAATCCAGCAGGATCGTGCAACGCAGGTTCGTTTCTTCTTCGTATTCACGAATATAGAGTCGATCTGTTTTACCGAACAGCTTCCAGTCGATCGTGCGGATATCGTCGCCGGGAACATACGACCGATGCTCCTTGAACTCCACGCTGAAGCCTTTGTGAGGCGAACGATGGAGCCCTGAACAGAAGCCTTCGACAACTCCCTTGGCGAGAATCTGCAGGCTGGAGAATCGAGCGATATCGCCGCCTGACAGTAAGTCTGATACGTGTGCCATGAGATCTTTCCGGCTGATCGCTTAGAGCAATTGCTTCGAGGCTTTTGGCAATTCACGCAATAGTCGCCGAATGATGTCGTCGACACTGACACCTTCTGCTTCGGCGTTGAACGTCGGCACGATGCGATGTCGCAGAACAGGGAACGCCAGGGCTTCCGCGTCATCGCGAGTCACATGGTGGCGACCATGCAGCAACGCGCGAGCTTTAGCCGCCAGCACAAGTTGCTGACAGGCTCGCGGTCCTGGTCCCCAGTCAATCAAATCACGAACCCATGATGCTGTCGTGGGATCTTTTGGTCTGGCCGATCGCACAAGATCCAGCACGAAATTCTTGACGTGTTCCGGCAGAGGAACGAGCCGCACGGTCTGCTGATACTCGATAATCTCCGCACCGGAAACCACCGGCTGTGGTTTGGCCGACATGGTCGAGGTTGTGCGATCGATGATCTCGCCTTCTTCATCCCTGCTCGGATAATCCACAATCACATTAAACAAAAAGCGGTCACGCTGGGCCTCTGGCAGCGGGTACGTGCCTTCCTGTTCGATGGGGTTCTGAGTCGCCAGTACGAAGAATGGTTCATCGAGACGATAGGTTGTTCCGCCAACGGTGACTTCGTGCTCCTGCATAGCTTCCAGCAATGCGGCCTGTGTCTTGGGTGGGGTTCGGTTGATTTCATCCGCCAGCAGCATCTGAGTAAAGATCGGACCCTTGTCGAAGACCAGATCGCGGTGTCCGGTTTCTCGATTCTCCTGAATGATGTCTGTACCGGTGATGTCCGCCGGCATCAGGTCGGGAGTAAACTGGATGCGATGAAACGAAAGACTCATCGATTCGGCCAGGGATCTGACCATGAGAGTCTTCGCCAGTCCCGGGACACCTTCCAGCAGACAGTGACCGCGTGCCAGAATTGCGATCAGCAGCTGTTCGACGACATCTTCCTGTCCGACAACAATTCGTCCTACCTGTTCTCGGATTTTTCGACACGCTTCCACCAGCCGCGCTGCACGCTCCTGATGGTCAACTGGAATTGTCTCGGCCTTTGGAGACATAACTTGATCCTATTAGAATATGAACAGAGTCGTCAGCCGGGATTCTGACGCAATGGCGGTCGGAATGTCTATTCACGCAGGGTTGGATGTCGCCGAGGGAGAGAACTCCTGGGCGAATTGGAGTCAGCTCAACACGTCCTTAAGCACAACTCCATGAACATCGGTCAGACGCATGTCACGGCCGCCGAAACGGTAGGTCACTCGTTCGTGATCCATCCCCATCAGATGCAGCATGGTGGCATGCATGTCGTGAATCTCGGCCTTGTTTTCGACGACTTTGTAACCGAATTCATCAGTGGCTCCGTAAATCGTTCCACCTTTGATTCCGCCGCCAGCCATCCACATGGAGAATCCGTATTGATTGTGGTCGCGTCCGTCGGAACCCTGAGCGAACGGTGTCCGCCCAAATTCTCCGGACCAAACGACCAGAGTTCTCTGCAGAAGGCCTCGCTGCTTGAGGTCCGTCAGCAGACCGCTGATAGGCTTATCCACTGATTTTGCGTTCTTTGTGTGTCCGTCAACCAGATTGCTGTGTTGATCCCAGCGGTCGCCGTTTCCGCCAGGGCAGGTTAGTTCGATGAATCGCACGCCTCGTTCGACAAGTCGCCGGGCCAGCAGGCATTCGCGTCCAAATGATTGTGTGTTCGGGAACTCATCGAATATGCCATACATCTCCTGAGTCTCGCGCGTTTCACCGCTGAGATCCATCAAGTCGGGCACGGCCAACTGCATTTTGGCGGCCAGCTCATAGTTAACGATTGCCGATTCAACCTGATCATCGTGGCCGTACTGTTCGGCTGTCGCCAGGTCCAGCTTGCGAATCAACTCCAGTTTACGTCGTTGCAACTGAGCATTTGACTCACGAGGCTTAATGTCGGAGACAGGAGAATCGCCCAGCCCGAAGACGGAACCCTGATAACTGGCGGGAAGAAAACCGCTGCCGAAATTGTCGAG
>CANHVD010000625.1 GCA_947463775.1 Planctomycetaceae bacterium
TGCCATGCGCCATCATATTGTCGATTAGCGGAGGTTACGCCCACAATGTCTTCGTTCACATTGGCGTAGAAGTACCGTCCCGGACTTTCGCTCGTCCCGGAACTTTCATACATGGCCCCGACCTCGATGCCTGCCGTCACAAGGGATACTGGGCCTCGAAGTCCATCCACCGTTGCGAGAATTTCGTATGGTGGAGGGAACGCTGCCTGCAGAGCAATTCCGGGATACGGTGACGAGTCGGCAATATTTGAAACCAACACGGAAGTTTCATTCTCTATCTGAGCTGTACCAAACACTGCCCATCCGGGCATATCGGCAACGAACTTTGGATTGACCCAGGTTCCGGAATAAAAGTCTTCCAACTGCTGAAGCACGATTCGTAATGATTCGAAGAACAATGTCTCTTCAGGAGTCGCCTCAGTCGACAATTCTTCAATCCGTTTTCTTGTCTCGTCGATCTCTTTCTGGGTTATCCTTCCGTCGAAATCTTCACCGAATCGATCGCCCAGCGGGATGATCTCTTCACCGCATCGGGCGACGGAGTACGTTTGAGAAATCGCCATTTGAGGAAATTTGAAAAGTACGGAATAGGGATGTGCCCATATTGGTCCATTCAGTTTTTGCATAGCATCCTTTAGCAGAACGAGGTCCTTCTGCTTCAGGGCAATCGCTGCTCGCCATGACAGATGAATACGAAGGCGACCATCTGGTATTGCGGTTTTGTTCTGTAATGCATCGTCAACAGCGGTCCAGAGTCCGCGAAGCATTGCCTGGAGGCCTGGATGTTCCAGTACCTCGTGGGGTGCATCCGGTATTTCCTTCGCTGCGGTTTCAACGACATGCAAAGCGTAGTTTGGCACCAGCGTGTCGAAGTCGTTGCTCTGTCCGCACTCGTTCGCAAACTCAAACATCGCATCAAGACTACCGCCCCATCGTGGCTTCAGCGTATGAAGGTAAGACCCAAACGCTGGCTCATAATCTCGCTGGGCCCTGATGGTGATATCAAACCAGTCTCGCGGCGACCATTCGTCGCCGTGGGCCATCGAGATCATAATCATCTCTTTGGAGGCAAAAGGAATCTCAGGTCTCAGCAGCCACGCCTTTTGAAAATGCAGACTGGCCCGCTGTTGAAACTCCTTGAATCCCTGCCACTGCAATTTGTTCACCGTATCGGCAAAGCCACTTCCACGAGTTTCCCATGACTTTCGATCGAAGAATTTCCCCCCGATGAGATGGACAAACCAAGGGGCGATCGTTCCAGCGGCAAGCACATCAGAAAATAGATTCTCCTGCTGCTCGACTGACATGTTGGACAGCCCAAGGTCAATTATTGTCCATGCGAACCGATAGTCAGCAGGTTCAGCTGATGCTGTTTGCAGATACTCAACGGCAATTGCATTAAACGCCGCCGCTGTTTCTGCGGTTGCCGGAGTACGGTGGGTTTTCTCCACCTGAAGCTGCAAGGCCGCAACCCATGCTTGCAGGTATAGTGAATAGCCCTGCTCTTTCAGGATCGCAGTAAGCCCTGAGAATCTGTTCTTCGCGTCGTCGAGAAGATTTTGGCGAAGCAACAAAGCCCCATGAATGCTCCGTACCAATCCATCAGTACTGTTGTTTGCGCTAGCCGCCTCGGACGGAGTTGACAATGTCTGGATGATGGCGGTCTCTGAATGCTGACCGGGTGAGCTTTCGATTGAGATCCATTGATCAATCAGATTCCGTTCTGCTTCCGATAGTGACGTGTTGGAACCAGGTCGGCTTTCATTGTTTCGCGTCATGCGTTTAAGGAACTCCGAGTAGTTTTCTCGAAGATCAGCGCTGCATGGTCCTTTCGTCGGCTGATTCTGTTTGCTGGCATTTCCGGGATTGCCAGGGGCGTGAAATCTTTCGATGTTCAGGTTCTCTTGAGTCAGATCGCCAAACCGCGTTTTCTCAAGGTCAATCCAGTTTGGCTTTTTGACGGAGGGAATAGTTGAAGACGTCAACGCATCATTGGCTCCGCCTTCGTGAGTGGCCAGGTAATACAGCGATCCGAGGATAGTGGCGCCGGCGGACACTGCGACCAATAACACAAGCATGATCCGTTTCACACGTGCCATGGATTTCGCCTCAGCAGAACTCAAGACGGGCGTTCAATTCGAACGGGGTAAGCAATTCGTCAGGAGTTGTCGGACAAAAATCACTGGACGGCAAGCAACGGAGGCGATCTTTTTAAGGGCCAGATGCTCAGTTGCCCCCGCTCGCGTACGGGGAGACACTTCTCCGGCGGAAAAAAAGTCGCATAGGGGGCAGCCAAGGCACTGTCGATCATGAATGCCTCCGCCTTCAGAAATGATCGAAGCCTTGAAGGAGAGCACAGGAAACATCTCTTTTCCTGGCAACTTAAACAGTACGGCGAGTTCTTGTGCTGTCCAGCCGTTCTGTCTCGTCTTGCGCCTCGGAAGTTGTTTCCGCTTGAGTATTGGCCGATCGTAGTCGCTGAAGACTTACTCCGCAGCGTGAGTTCATTGCAGGGCAGTCAGCGTCGCATCCATTTTTATCTTACACTGTTGAGAAGAGGACCTGGTTGCCCGTATTGGCTGTTCCCTGGCGTTACTGTCGGATCGGCATTTGGCCGATCACGAGATCCAAATGGCCCTGCAGACGGGATTTCTCTTTGTCCGGGGCGTTGGCAATTGCGGTCGTCAGCCATTCTTTGGCTTTGTCCCATTGTCCGGTTTCAGCATACGCGGCCGCCAATGTGTCGAGCGTATTCCACTGCTTATTGTCGGTCATGTTGCAGGCCTGAGTCGCAAGTTCCAGCGATCGTGCCCCGCTTCGCACGCTGGGTTCAGTTGCCGTTGCAAGCAGCCAGGCAAGATCGTTGATGGCTTCATAGCTGTCGGGATTGGATTTCATAGCGAGTTCAAGATCTGCGATCGCCTTTACATACTCTTTTTTGAGCTGTAGCGTGTATGCTCGATTTCCCAACGCGTCGGTGTAGCGCGGATCAATCTTGAGAGCTGCCGTGAAGTCGGCAATCGCTTCGTCATACTTTTTCATCTTCTGATAAACGATGCCTCGATTATTGAGTGCTTCCGGATACTCCGGAACAAGTTTCAGGGCGGACTGCAGATCGGAAAGAGCGAGGTCAAGTTCTTCCGTTTCCAGATAAGTGAGCGCACGATTGTTGAATGCGAGGAAATTCTTTGGGTCCATCACAACGGCTCCGGAGAAATCGGTTACCGCTGATTTGTAGTCACCTTTGAGATAGCTGGCCTGTCCGCGATTGTTTAACGCACCAACATTTCTTGGGCTCTTGCGAAGGCTCTCTGAAAAATCCGCAATCGCATTGTCGTAGTTTTCATGGGCAAGGAATGCTACACCGCGCAAGTGATAGTTCTCGGCCGTCGGTGTCGCTTTGACTCGTTGAGAGAGTTCTTCGATTGCCGTGTCAAAGTAGACAGCTTCTTTCTCCCAAAGCCAACCGCCCTTCTCTTTGATCCACAACCATTCGCCATTAGTTTGGGCGACAGTAAAGACTTCGCCAAGATAGCCGCGCCAGACGACGGCCTGCGGCGTCTTCATTTCAGCGCCAGCTTTGGAGATAATGATCTTTTTGTTCTGTCGAGGATCGGTTGACTGTTGCCCGTTGACGACGTTGATTGAAGACATGGTCAACAATGCACAGGTAATGAGAGTAAAACCGAGAATTGTCTTCTGCATGGGACGGCCTGTTTTCATTCAATCCGGGAGCCAAAATCTGATCGGCTTAAATTCAGTTCAGCCGCAAGTTCCAGTTGTGAAACCCCGACTGCCTCGCGCGTGGTATATCAGATTTACCGAATCTGCTTCGATGGGAATTCTCCCGAGTTTTTGGGATTCGAAATCGCCGCCGGCTCGATCTGGGAATCTCGGGGTACTGGGAAGCGTGGGATGTCACTGAGCCGGCATTTACTCGCTAAGGGACGAAGCAGGAATCTTTGTGAATAGCCAGACAGAAGGCGGCGATCAGGTCTGAAGCATTCTCCAGATCTGATTCAGCTACCAGCTCCACCGGGCTGTGCATGTAGCGATTCGGAATAGTCACAAGGCCCATCGCACATCCGCCTCGGCTGATTTGAATGGCCGCACCA
>CANHVD010000626.1 GCA_947463775.1 Planctomycetaceae bacterium
CAGCACATCGTGGCCAGAGCCTCCGATCACATTCTCGAAAGCAGTCGCACTATTGAGCGTCAATGTTCGATTCGCATGAACGGACTGCGCTGCATTGGACTCCAGAGACAGCAGCAAGTTTGCCGCGACGGCACTGAAGTCCAGCGTGTCGGTGCCGGCCGATGCGGCTTCTGTGATCGTTTCAGTCTCCGCCGTTGAAGCTGTCACGAACACATAAGTATCATCGCCAGTGCCACCTGCCAGAGAATCATTCCCTGCCTCGCCCTGCAGCCTGTCATTACCGGGGCCGCCGTTCAGGTTATTGCCCAGTGCGTTCCCGATGATGGTATCGTTGCCCGAACCACCGATCACGTTCTCAATGGCGGATGCCCCATCGAGACGCGCGAAACGCAGGTCGTCAATTCTTTGAAACGTGGTCTGATCAAGCTTGATCGACACATTGCTCGTCGGACTTGTGATCGAAGAGAAATTGATTGTGTCGACCCCGTTTGTGCCGACCTCGGAGATAACACTGTTTCCGGCAGCGGTGGCTGCCGCAAACGTATAGGTATCGTTGCCATGACCACCGATCAAAGTGTCATGCCCAGCAGCTCCGTTCAGAGTATCATTTCCGGGGCCGCCGTTCAGATTATTTGCCAGTGCGTTGCCGGTAATTGTGTCGTTACCCGAACCGCCAATGACGTTTTCAATGGCTGATGCACCATCAAGACGCACGAAACGCAGCGAGTCCATTCTTTGAAACGCGGTCTGACCAAGATTGATCGACATACCGCTCGTCGCATTGGTGATCGAAGAGAAACTGATCGTGTCGACTCCGGTTGTGCCGACCTCGGAAATAATATTATTTCCTGCAGCCGTGGCCGCCGCAAACGAATAGGTATCGTTCCCATTTCCACCGACCAAAGTGTCATGCCCAGCAGCTCCGTTCAGAGTATCGTTGCCAGGTCCACCGTTCAGATTGTTTGCCAGTGCGTTGCCGGTAATTGTGTCGTTTCCCGAACCACCAACGACGTTCTCAATGGCTGACGCACCATCAAGACGCACGAAACGCAGGGCATCAATTCGTTGAAACGCGGTCTGACCAAGATTGATCGACATACCGCTCGTCGCACTGGTGATCGAAGAGAAGCTGATGGTGTCGACCCCGTTTGTGCCGATCTCGGAGATAGTGTTGTTTCCTGCAGCCGTGGCTGTGGCAAACGAATAGGTATCGTTGCCATTACCACCGATCAAAGTGTCATGCCCCGTCGCTCCATTCAGCGTATCATTGCCAGGGCCGCCGTTCAGGTTGTTTGCCAGTGCATTCCCTGTGATTGTGTCGTTGCCTGAACCACCGATCACGTTCTCAATGGCTGTCGCATTTTGGATTGCCAAAACGGCCGATCCATGGACAGGCTGATCGGTTGTCAAGCCAAGATTGACGGTCACATTGCTGGCAAGTGCCGAAAAGTCAAAGGTGTCCGTGTCTAACGAGGCTGCTTCCTTGATGACGTCGAATCCCCCATTATTCGCAAAGACATAGGTATCGTCGCCCTGCATTCCATCGAGTTCGTCGGCTCCAGCAAGACCTCTGAGGACGTCATTGCCTCCAAAACCGTCGAGAAAATTCCCGAGTGCGTTTCCGGTGATGCGATCGTTTCCACTTCCCCCGTCGACATCGTCGATGACGTTGTTCGCACTGAGGGTCAACTTTAGATTCCCGTTCACCGTTTGCTGAGACGTAATACCGAGATCGACTTGCAAGGCGGTAGAGGTGGGGCGGAAGTCGAGCAGGTCGAATCCTTCGTTGACCAATTCAACGATGCTATCGGCCCCGAGTTGCGTGTCCGCATCAAAGAGGTAGAGGTCACTCTGTTTTCCTCCCTTCAGAGTATCGTCCCCCGCGAGGCCAATGAGATCGTCATCACCGTCATTTCCACTCAGCATGTTGCTGAGGGCATTGCCGGTGAGCTTGTCCGCTCCTTTTCCGCCTTCAACATCTTCGAACGTATTCGTGGCGCAAAGAATGAGGCTCAGATTCGTGTTTACCACCTGAGTGGTGCTGAGCCCAAGGTTGACAGTCACGGCGAGGTCAGAGAGGAAGAAATCCAGCAAGTCTTTACCGCCGCCGGATTCATCAAGGGTGAATGTTCCCAGTGCCGCGTCGGTGTCGAAAATGTAGCTATCGTTTCCGGCCGCCCCCGCCAGAGTTCTCTGCTCGATGCTTGTCAGCGTTACCTGGTGGGAATTGGTTTCGACCGCCGTGTCAGATTCTACATAGAATTCATCGTTACCGCTCGTGCCCACGATGCGAACGGAGTCGGTGCCGCCGCCGCCATCAACCACGAGTGGTGATGTCAACGGATACGTACCGATCAGTGACGCTGGTCCGCCGTTTGTCGAAAGCGTAATTGCAACGTTTGTGGCAGAGTATGTCAGCACAAATGCGTCACTACCATTGGTACCAACTGGCAATGCCTGGCTGCCAAAATCAAACTCGAATGGAAATTGAAACAGGTTAAACGCCATACTGCTGCTGGGTGTTGTAAACACTCGATTGACAGCATCTTCACAATTAACCTGATAGCCTCCCGCTGCAAGGCCGACAAACGCATAACCTCCCTGGGAATCGGTCATAACAAACGGTTCGGCTCCTTCGTCAAAAACATTGTTCAAGTTCGTGTCGAGGTAAACCCGCATATTCGAGACGCCGCCTTCATTCTCAAATAAAACTCCATTCCCGTTTCTATCGTCGATTACCCTTCCAAAAATCTGACTACCTGGCGGCTGGGTAAATGCGACATCCAGCCCATAGAGCTGGATTTTGTCAGTGGTAGCACCGGTCACCTGGATGTAGTACGTTCCAGGAGAGTTGACCATGAAGTCCTGAATCACTTCATTGACACCCAATCCACCAGCGTTTCGAGTCTCCAGGATGGTGACTCCGTCTTCACCCAGCAACTTTACTGTTAGATCACTCTGATTCTTTGAATTGAATGACGATTGCGGCACCATCGGGCCACCAGGAACATTCTGTGGACCGACCATGTACGTTGTGCCGCGTGGAGACAACGTGATTGTCACTGATCCAGCAGCTTCGACGGAGAACTTGTAAAAATCCTTGTCCGTTTCGTCGTCGATACTGACAAAATCTGTCTCTGTTGGATCGACTAATGTCACATCCCCGAGTGTTCCTCGACTGACTGTGGCGACCGTGATCGTGCCCAGATCGATGGCCGTCGAAAACGTGTTTCCACCAAGCTTTTCCAGTGCGTCCCCATAGGAACGCTGAATGGCCAAAATGTCGTCCAGCTGAGGACCGTCTGAAGTATCCGCGGCAAATGGTTCAATCAGAAAGTCAGAATCCGACGACTCGATATGATCAATTCCGAGTCCATGCATAAACTCGTGCATCAGCGTATTTCGAAATGCACGAAAATCGATGTTGGGATTACCAAAGTAATCGCCATTGCTCGTATCGATGGTCATATCGCCGTCGTTTGGATAAGCATTGTATGCCAGGATATTCTGGCCCACGCTTCCATCAACATTCTTGCCCATGATGCGAACATCCGCTCGCTGCCCCAGGATGCCGATGTTGTTAAATCGCATCGGGACTCCATCATCGTCGGTGACGAAGTTATAGGTGAGACCGCCCAGCGACTGGAGTCGGCCCAATGAGTCATTAAAAATGTGGAACCACGGTCGCTGGGTCAGGTCGCTGCCAACTCCCGCACCGAAAGTGTTATCCATGAAGGTCAGAAGATCGTTGGCGGCATTGGGATTTTTGTAGTCGTCCGTGGTCACTCCATTCGCGGGTAAGCTCCATGTGAGTATTGTCGGATCGCCTTGAGTCAGTCCACTTCCATTGGTCGCAGTCTGCGTCCAGCGACTGTCGATGATGAACTTGCTGATCTTGCTGGGGCCCGACACGTCAGATGCCACATTCAAGTCCAATGGGTCCTGAGGCGCCGTGGTCGAAGGCGTCATGGCCGCAGCCAGCAATGTGCGAGTTTCACAGACTTCAGTCTGATTCATTCCTCCAGCAGACCGATTGCGTCGATTTCTCGAAGTCTCGTGGGATCTCAATCCACCGAGAAATCTGCTC
>CANHVD010000627.1 GCA_947463775.1 Planctomycetaceae bacterium
GATCGAGTTTATGCGTTTCATCTGGAACAAGGCTCGCTCGACCAGCTCCTTTCAGAACAACGAGCATTGATGACTGCTGGTGATGACACCGGTGTCGCCTGTTTGCTGGTAGGACTGTTCGAGACGAAGCGGGGAAATCATCGTGAAGCCGAAGCGGCCTTTCAGCTCGCTGAAAAGCGTCGACCACAGGATGCCACCGCTAGTTGGCTGCTCGGACAAAGCTTGCTTGAACTGCAACGGGCTGAAGACGCAGCGACCGCTTTAGAGCGAGCGATTGAACGCTCGCCGCAGAAGGCAGATCTGCTGCTCATCTTTCAGGATCTTGGTCGAGCCTATCGGCGTTCGCGGCAGACAGAGAAGGCGAACGCTGTCTGGCAGCGAATGGAGTCGCAGTTTCCGAATGATCTCCGCGTGAAGGAACAAATCGCAACCACGCTGCTCGATGAGGGCGATCTTGAGGCTGCTGTTGTTCGATTCGCAGAGCTGTCAAAACTGCATCGGGACCCCTATCAAAAGACGCAGAATGCAATCACAACGGCTGATCTGAAACTGCAACTGGGACGACAAGATGAAGCTCTGCGTGATCTTGAACAACAATTGCAAACACTGGATCCCGAAAGCTGGCTCGCTCGTGATATTCGCCGTCGCATCGACCGAGTTTTCCTGCGAAACAATGACCAGGCTGGATTGGTAAGTTACTACGAAACATGGTTGCAGAATCATCCGGACGACCTGGAAGTCATTTCAAGTCTCGGACGTGCTTTAACGCTGCAGGGGCGAGGACTGGATGCTCAGGCCTGGTACCGCAAAGCCCTTGAGAAAGCTCCGACAAGTATCCCGTTGCGGAAACTACTGTTGGAACAATTGGTGCGGACCAGGATGTTCGATGAGGCGATGACGCAGTCTCAGAAACTGCTCGAAATCGATCCGGATAACATCGAACATCTGAAGGAATGGGGGCTGTTGGCTCTGTATCGCGATGATGTACCTCTTGCGGAACGACACGCCACTGCGACCAACATCTGGAAACGCATCTTGTCGGTTCGACCTGATGATCCCGGAGTCCTGGTTCAAGTCGCGGAACTGATGCGCCGTGCAGAACTTCCTGATGAAGCTTTGCCGTTGTATCGACAAGCTATCGAACTCGCGCCGCAGGATAGTCAGTATCGCGAGTATCTCGGGGATTATTTGCAGACTCTGGGACGCACCGAAGAGGCTGTTCAGGTCTGGAACACAATTGCGGAAGGCGACCAGCGAAACACTGTCAACCTGATTCGCCTCGCCGAAATCTTCCGCGCGGCCGGAATGCAGGACAAGGCCATTTCAACTCTGCAGGCCGCTTGTGAATTGACTCCGGACATCAATGACCATCTCAAACTTGCTCGCTGGCTGCGTGAGTATGAAGTGGCGGGCAGTTACCCCAGGGCCGCGGATTCAATCAAACAGCTCGACATCGCAGAGACTCTGGCTGAGACGGATGAAGAACGCCGAATACTTCTGGCAGAACGGATACTTAGCCTGCTTGCGGCCGATCAATTGGATCACGCGATCGCTGATCTGAAGCTCAAATTGCAGAAGACTGAAGAGGCAGGAAAACCTGTCGACGATGCTGAGGAACTGCAGAAGAACGCTGCGGAATGGATCAAGCTGGCGACATACTTCGAAGCCGCGAAAAAACTTCCGGATGCCATGGAAGCCGTGAAGAAGTCAACGGCGCTGGCACCGGATGATGTTGCCTCATGGACGCTCGCGGCCAGGTTGTATGAGCAATCGGGCCGCCTCGCTGATGCTGTGGAGGCTTATCAGAAGCTGATGTCTCCGGATCTGCGGTCAGGTAGTGAATGTTTGCAGAAAATCGCGAGTCTTGAGCAACGACTCGGTCGCCGAGCTGAAGCGCTGAAGGCCGGAAAGGAATTGCTGGCCGCCGGTCCGGACAACGCCGAGTTCGTAAAGTTCTACGCCGACCTCTGCTTTCATTTCGGCGAACGACAGGAAGCCTTGAAGATGCTGCGGCGATCCGTGCGCTCGAGTTCAGCCGACAGCACGCTGATTCTGGCGCTGGCTCGAACGCTGGCGAATCAGAATGAGATCGACGAAGCCACGTCACTCTGCTGGACGGCGTTTGAAAAGTCGGCAAACCTCGATGACAAATCCAGCGTGGTAATGATGCTGGCTGAATTCGCGTTGCGGGCCAATCGCTTCGATCAACTCGTCGAGAAACTTGAACAGCGCGGCCGTGTCTCCGGTCAGGAGCAGGATGCGGCACATTGCCTCGCGACTGCGTACCGAGTGGCCGGTGATCTGCGGTCGGCTCGGCAAGCGCTGGAAACATTATTGGTGGCCGATCACCGGGACTCGCAACTCTTCCTTCAATTGTCGCGTCTCGCAGAAGAAGACGGTGACCTTGAAGCCGCCGCCGATTATCAGCGGCAAGCCAACTCTGCTGTAGCGTCTGATGAAGGAGAAACCCGGCTGGCCAATCTGTTGGTCCGTCTGGGAGATCTCAGTGAAGCCGAAGCACTTTGGACGCGAATCGGTAGCAACACCGCTGCACCTGCAGACGTCATTGAGGCGATCGATCAACTCATTGCTCTGGAGAGTGTCGAATCCGCGCGAGAAATCTGTGATCGCGCACTCAAGCAAAATCCCGGCAACTGGGAAGTCCTGATTCGGCGAGGCATTCTGGAATGGCGTTTTGGAGATCGTGAGAATGCGGCTCAAATCTTCCAGCGGGTTCTCGATTTGGCGATGGATTCGAACACTCCGTCTGCCACTTTGAAAACCGCGTTGAAACAAACGGATCCCGGCGAGCAACGTAAGGCTCAGCGGCTGCCGGCCTTGGCGAGACTGGAAACGGTTCCGGAACTGGCGGAGTCGTTTCAGGAATCAATGCCATCGTGGTGGTTCGGGCAGAAAGTAGAACCAGAGATGCCGCGTGACTATGGGGCCGCCCGGATTGTCGCGATCATCGGACGCTATCTTGCTGCTCGGCCGAGCAGTTCGGAATCCGCAATTCCTGAGCAGCTATCCAAGGATACCGCCAGCGGTAAACTGCAGGCAACCTGTGATCAACTGGGTCTGGAAATCTTTATCCAGGATCGCACAACTGACAAGTTGTTTGCGGATTCTGAATTCCAGAAGTTTATGCTCTCGGCTGAAGCCGGAGATATTGAAGCTCAGGCGATGTTGCTGGAACTGCTTGCACGGCGAATCAATGTTTGGGAGATCAATGACGACGTTGAGTCAACCATCGATGATCTCCCCACGCAATTTCTGTCTGAAACTCAGTTTTCGTTGTTGATGAACAGTTTCGACAATGTGCTGAATCAGAAGCCCGAGTGGCTGGAGACATTCGATGCCCCGCGATTGTTCTGCATTTGTCGACATCAACAGCAACTTGACGAGCTCGACAAGTTGATCGCAAAGCTATTACAGCGAGAAGGTCTCGGTCCGCAGTTATCAATGGGGATTGACCTCGGCTTATTGAGGCAATCGCTCACGGCCCAATCGGCACTTGAGGCGATGAGTCGACAGAAGAGTGCACCGGGAACAGTAAACTCCGCAGGTGCTGTTGAGATGAATTCTGGCCACGAGGCTGACTTCGAATCATACTCTCCAAAACTGCTGAAGACCGCACGCATAAGGCCAACTCCGGGTGAAGTTCATCCTGGCTTGAAAGTGCTGGACTGGTGGCTCGAGTGGCGTCGTGAGTCCCGCGGTGAATTTGGGTCAAGACCGGACCCAAGTTTCGAGCACCAGGCGGCAAGAGAAATGATTGACGGCGTCGTATTCAAGAACAGGAGTGCTGACTTCGGGTTAAACTCCGCTGTTCTTCGCAAAGACTCGAACGTCGCTGCAAAGCTCGGCGTACGAAACCGTTTTTCAGATCAGGAATGTGAATTTCTGACGAAGGTATTTGTGCTGTTTCTGCAGGAGAAATCGTCGCTGCAACTGACTGAGTGGTTCAAAACGAAGTCAGAGTCTTCTGAAAAGGACCGTCTGGCTGATCTGGAACTTATGCAGGTTGTGTTCTGGAATATTCAAGGACATCATGAGCGAGTCCTGTTGCACTTAGTACGAGCCATC
>CANHVD010000628.1 GCA_947463775.1 Planctomycetaceae bacterium
CAAACTCTTCTCGCTGAGACATCGAGGACACTTCTTTCCAAGCCATTCCAATCCTCCTTTCCGAGGATCAGCAGCTTGACATAAATGTGTTACCCATGTCTCCGAACACCTGTTACCCATCTCTCCAGTCTAAACACTCCGCCGAGATGAGCCTTGCAGTGCTCAGCGTTGTATTATCTGGCCCGCAGAGACCCGCAACACGCGTTGGCACATAGCGTTCTACATTCTTTGTTGAACGTGAAACTTTCAAGGCTCGTCTCGACGGAGCGAGACGGCTACTGAAGTTTGTCCAGAATCGCGAAATACTCCGCGATCCCCCATTGCGAACAAAACGGAACCAGACAACCAAGAGGGATCTTTCGCGTCCGAGACTCTACTTCCGAAGCCTGCCAGCATCTTCCAGCAACATCCGAATCACGTCCGCGCTGGAGTAGCGAAACTGAAAGCCTGTTTCATCAACAAGCCGCTTAGACGACACGACCCAGGGATAGCGTATAAAGCTCCACAGAGGCGCGGGAAATCGAAAGATCGGAAGTCGTAATGCCCACCAACATGTTGTGACAAGTCGGCACAGCCAGTAGGGAACAGGAACAGCAAGTCGGCCGCTCATCTTTCCCAGTTCTTTCATGGTGACCGTATCCGGTGGGCCCACGTTGAATGGTCCGCGAACTTCCGCTTTCAAGATCGCCAGTGTCGCCTGAGTGACATCTTCGAGATGAACAAATTGCATCTGAGGATCATCACCGCCCGGCAATGTCAGAACCGGCGGAACCGTAAACAGCGGGATCATGAAGTTGCTGACACCTGGACCGTAGATGATGCTTGGACGTGCCCAACTCACGGTCAGTTCCGAATGAGTAGAAGAAAACTCCGCGAGTAATCGTTCGACCTCGACCTTGTCGGCCGCATAGCGGTAGTCCGTTCGAGCCCTCAACGGTTGCTCTTCCATCATCGGCACAGGGTTATCAGGCCAAGCTCCATAAGCCGTGGCACTCGAGGCCACAAAGAGCCGCTTCGCTTTGGATTTGGAGACAGCCGCCAGGAGATTCCTGGTGCCCTCAACATTAATCTGATGCATCCGCCCATCGTCGCGCATGGGATTTACGACAAAGGCCAGATGAAGAATTGTATCAGGGTCAAACTGCTGTATGTGCTCGGAAAGCTTTGAGCTTGTAATGTCACAATTTTCAAATCGATCAGGAGCATCGCTTCGTGGCGCGACGACATCCAGGCCAAGGATCTGAGCCGCCGGCCAAGCTGCCCGAATCGCGTTAACCAACGATCGACCATAAAAGCCGGAACTGCCCGTGATAAGAATTCGCTCAGGATTCATCGTAACGACTGGAAGAACAACAGGAGCCCGGGGTTTCAGTAATTGACAGGAGCAGGATTGTAGCCCCTGCCCTGCCCCACGTCCAAAGAGCGATCCCCAGTCCCCATCAATCAACTATTCGTCGATTCTTGTGAGCAGCATGATCAGTTGTAATTCGGTGGACGAAGACTTCTCTGACGTTCGCTCACTGAGCGATGAAACAAGAGTCGGGCGTCCAACGTGGATTCGGCAGGTTCCTTCTGCAGCGTCTTTCGCGAGAGAGTATCGATCAATCTTCCCGGCATTCGCTGTGTCCTGTCCTTTGTCGTCGCGACTTGTGACAAACGTTCGAAAAGTGACATCCACCTGATCGGAAGGTTTGGCATCCTTTGCAATAACATACTCAGGCACCGTCTGAACTTTTGCTTCCAGCATTAGCCCCAGAAAGAGCGCCCTGACGATTGGCTGGTCACCGGTAGATCCCTGCCCGACGACAGGTACAGATCCCGAGATCACAGGAACATGATTCCCGGAGGCGACATGATTGGTGAGCCGCTCTCGGCAAATCAAGGTACCGTGATGCCCAGATTTGGCTTCCTGAAGTGTCGTGAGTTGCTGCCGAACGTCTTCAAGCCCGGACACACCCGTGATCGTTTGTTCGATATTTCCACGATCTGCCATATCTACGGGAATCCACCATGCTTCCAGGCGATAGTTTTGACCTCCGACAACTGACGATGTGAGTTCCTTCAGAAACGTTGCGATTTCCGCATGCACCCTCTCTGTCTGTCGAATCATCAACGTATTACCCAGATCGTGAATCAGTTCGTACCCGTCCTCCTTCTCCCAGGACTCGTTGGCGATCGAGTCCTTTATTAGATCACCGATGGAAAGACCATCCATATTCTCCAAATAGCTTTTCAGGCTCGGTTCTTCGCCTTCGTCGACGGATCCACGGACAAAAACACCTCCAGATGCTCCGCCACCGAGGCCGCCCAGTTGGACCGGTTCCGTCGGTACATTAAAGAACCCGCCACCACCGCCTCCCATCTGTCCGCCGCCACCACCAAATCCACCTTGTACGCCGCCCATAAGCCCCACTTCGCCCTCTGTGACCTGAGAAGAACTAACATTGAACCGGTGATGCAGGCCAGGCGTAACCAGCGGAGTAATGTCGTAGAACTTAACAACCAGCGGTTGAATGGCCTCCGTCGCAGCGACCTCCTGAGCAGAAGTCTGCGGTGTGAAACTGAGCATTCCAGCGACTAGCAACCCAAAGAACCTGATCATGTCATCCCCTTGTTAAAAGATCATTGATCTCATCAGATTCCAGAAACGTGCATTGCGTTTCCTGATCCGCCGGATTTCAACTTCTCCGGAAGAAGTTCGTTGGATTCCTCAGACAAAACAGGCGGCCGATTGTCTCCTGAGGCTGCGATAATTCTGCGGTCAGGGTATTCTTCCTGTACGAGTTCCAGCGTTATTCGTAACTCATCAAGAGGCAGCCGGGGCTTTAACCTGACTGCAGTTTGGGATTGAATCTGCCAACCACAACGCGTTTGCTGCCGATCATCGTGATCTCAAGGACCCTCTTCGATGATTCGAAGTCTTTCAATATCTGTGTTTGTCGCGATCTTCGCCCTGATCACGCCGACATTTGGTCCGGAATCCCGCCTGTTGTCGCCTCAGGAAACGGCGACTGAAATTGACCGGCTATTTGCCGAATCGTGGCAGAAACAGTCTGTGGAACCTGCTCCGGAAGCCACCGACGAAGAATATGTGCGAAGGCTCTATCTGGATCTGGCTGGCAGAATCCCGGCCGCCGCAGAAACTCGCGAGTTCCTTCAGAATGCGTCACCCCAGAAACGCACGGAACTGGTGGAGTCTTTGCTGGACGGCCCCGCATTCGTGCGACATTTCACCATCATCTGGCGAAATGCACTGATCCCGCAGGCCTTTAACGATTTGCAGACGCGAGGTCTTGTTCCGGGGTTCGAAGCCTGGCTGTGGAAACACTTTTCGGAAGAGACCCCGTACGATCGGATGGTCCACGAACTGATCACAACCCCGATCGATTTCGGTGACAATGCAGGCAACGTTCTCAACGCCGCCAGCAGTCCCAGCGCCTTCTTCATTGTTCGCCAACTGCAACCAGAAAACCTGGCCACCGGAACCTCTCGCGCGTTCCTTGGGGTTCGCCTGGATTGTGCTCAATGTCACGATCACCCTTTCGACAAATGGAAGCGTAATCAGTTCTGGAGCATGGCGGCCTTCTATTCCGGCTTTCAACGCCCCGAAGGCGTTGATCCGGAGAATGCGTTGATGATGCCCATGAATGAAGTCAAGGGGGCGCGATCAATCAAAGTTCCTTCCACGGGCGATGTCGTTCCGGCGATGTTTCTGACCGGCACTGAACCCGAATGGACCGAAGAATCGGTACCTCGACAGATGCTGGCCAATTGGGTCACATCGAAAGACAATCCGTGGTTTGCAAAGATGGCAGCGAATCGACTTTGGGCTCAGTTTCTGGGTCAGGGAATTGTCCAGCCGGTCGATGACTTTTCGGATAACAACCCGCCCTCTCATCCGGAAGTGCTCGACTTGTTGGCCGAACAGTTTGCGGCTCATGACTTTGATCTGAAATATCTGGTTCGCACAATCACAGCGACTCGCGTTTATCAAACAACCAGTCGCCAGACTCATACCAGCCAGGCTGATCCCAATCAGTTTGCTCGCATGGCACTGCGCGGCCTGACGCCCGAGCAGTTCTTTGA